>JBAXXH010000095.1:0-13311 GCA_037127995.1 Methylococcaceae bacterium
GCGTCTTAACAACCCGGTTAATGATGTCCAGAAATTCATCAGCCTTAACATAACCTACTACGCGGTATGCGCTGCGCTCGTTTTGATCCGGGCCAAAGAAAAGAATCGCGGGCGGACCGATGAGCTTAAATTGTCTTAGCAGAGCCTGAACAGTTGGGGAGTTTTGCGTGACATCCGCTTGTACCAACATGATAGGTGATATAACCTCCCGAACTCTGGAATCAGTAAAAGTTTTCAGTGCCATTTCCTGGCATGATGCGCACCAGTCAGCATAAAAATCAAGCATGACCCATTGCTTTTTTTCATGGGCGTCAGCAAGAATATGCTGCAATTCCTGCACGGTGCCGATTTTTTTAAACTTGAGCGTAAGTGACAGTTGCCCTGCACACGCGACTGCCACATTACAAAGAAGAGGCCGCAGGCCTTCAGGTTGGTTGGTGGAAATTCCCAGCCATAAAAAGATGCTGTATAACGCTGTAAGCAGTCCGGCATACTTCCAGCGTTTTTTCCATAGCATTAGCACGACGGGAAAAATAACCAGTAGCGACCATAACGCCAGGGTAGCCGTTGGTGAAATGAGGCGACTTAATAGCCACACCGCAACGGCCAAAAGCCCAAGCCCAAAAATAAATTTGGTTATAGCCATCCAGGCACCTGCTTTGGGCAGTAATTTGCCGGCATACGTACCGATAATAAGCAGCGGAATTCCCATGCCGATGCCCAAAGCAAATAGCGCCATTCCCCCCAAATAGGCATCACCGGTTTGCCCGATATAAATCAATGCACCGGTCAACGGGGCAGTGATGCAAGGCCCGATTGCCAGCGCTGAAAGTATGCCCATTATCATAGCCCCCAATAGATTTCCGCCGCGCTGTCTGGAGCTGATCGCCATGATTTTGGTTTGTATGAACGCCGGAATTTGAACCTGGAAACCACCGAACATGGAGAGCGCCAATAGTACAAAAATTCCGCTAAAAGCCATGATTACCCACGGCTCCTGAAATAAAACCTGAAAGTTGCTGCCAAAAAGCCCCGCGAGCACGCCAAAAACCGTATAAGTCAATGCAGAGGCGAGAACATAGCTTAGCGATAGCCAAAAGGCCCTTCGCGTATTTAGGTTTGAGCCCTGCCCAACAACAATACCGGAAAGAATGGGCAGCATCGGAAAAATACAGGGCGTAAATGCCAGCACTATCCCAAAGCCCAGAAAGCTCAAGATAATGAACCAGACAGAGCCGGTTTTTAACGAGGCGGCGATAATATTCTGCTCGGAGACAAAAGGCGTGGCTTTGTCTGGCGTAGAAGGCGTACTCCACCCGTTGAAATGTTCATCTGACAAATCAAGGGAAAGCGTTTTTTGGATAGGCATGTAACAAACGCCCACCTCGGCGCAACCCTGGAAAGTGACTTCCAACATCAACTTGTTCAGTGTTGGCTCCTGCCGCTGAAGCAGAATTTCAATTTCCAGATGATCGCGATAGATGTCCACTTCACCAAAAAATTTATCGTGTTTAGTCTGGCTGGCGGGAAAAAACTGTTCGCTCGCTTTGATTCCGTCAGTCAGCGAAACAACTTTGATTTTGTGGCGATACAGATAATAACCGTTGGCAATATCCCAAGATAGTAACAGTGAGTCTGCTTTATTCACTTTGGCGGTGAATTGAAAAGCTTCATCAGGTTGCAATAACTCATCTGACTCAACAGCAAATATCTGGCTTGCGAAGCTGAGCGCCAGGCAAATCAGGAATTTTAATATTGACCGCTTAACCATAATTCCCCACCTCCAAAGATACCCCGATAATTAATGATATAAAAATATAATTCTTCCGGGGATTCATGGTTGGGCAACTCACAATAAATAAGCACACAATTTGGAGTGCAAACCTAGGTTTGTACTCCGGCCTTTAGGCAGCTCGCAATAAATAATCTTCCACTTTATAGTCTCCACACGCTTCGTACACAGGGTTGTAGGGATCATTAAGTCGGTGGTGCTCCCAAAGTCAGGCAATGATTGGGGGTGTTATTTATTACGAGTTACCTTGCCTGTCATGCCAACTGATTCACAGCCGGTTTACCTGACCTGGAACACAGGCAAACCGGTTTGCAAGTGACTGGTTAATAGTCTGGAGCGGAGCGGAAGGTCCAAATCACGAAGACGTTGGCAAAGTAGCCATCGCCCAGTTGAACCTGGGTCAACTGATTTGTTCCGGTAAGTTGAGCCTTTTTGTAATTCATATCTTCGTAAATCGGTAAGCCGATCGAGCTACGCAGCTTGAAATTTCCACCAAAGGCATTCATAAACCGATAGTCGGAAACAAACGCCAGATTGGTGACGGTGCCGCCAGTGTTGCCGACATTATTACCCATGTACTTGTTTTTTGCGGTATTGCTGGCATCGATTTCAATACCAACCATCAAGTCGTAGTTCGGCGTATAGTGCAAAGCCACGCCACCGTTAAGAACATCACCGAATGCATACTGGTCGTTATTTTCAGGGTTGGCGTTATACATGACCTGAGTGTGTAACCAGAGCTCTTTCCAACGCTGAGAATAGAGTAGTCCGCCCGTAAAGGTCGCGGTACCTTTGCCGAGTTGTAATCCCGGTATCGATTGGCCGATCAATGCCGCTTGTCTGTTGGGGCCGGCAGCCGGCTCAAAACCCGTATCTTTAAAATTGAATTGGCCGGTAGGCAAGCTGGTACCGAGCAGAACGGTGGCGAATTTATCCCAGCGGGTGGTGTGCCAAAAGTTATAGCGTCCTTCAAGGCTAATGTCACCAAAGCCATTGGTGTTTTCGACTTTTTCCTGGATCGCTGCATTATTGGTATTACCTGTTGGTCGCTGTAGACTGGTCGACCTTTTTTCAAACCAGGGCAGGTTCGCGAATAGCGCAATGTTGTCTGTCGGCGAGTAATTGAAGGTCAGGGATTGTTGCTGAACCTGCAATTCTTTCGGAACTTTTGCCTGCGCTCCATTTTCATTAATGAAGGTAGAAGGATCTCTACTGTTCGAACCAATCTTAAGATTATCTTTTTGCTGGTAGCCGTAAACCATGCCAACGGCAAAATTGCCTGCCCCCGGCGTTACTGCGGTGCGAATCCGAAACGGTGTGGTGGTTCCTACCTCCGATACATCACGGTAGGCATATTTGAAATCCATTATCTCGCCGCCCTCTTTGGCCATGAAAGCTTCCGCTTCTTCTCGATTGGCAAAAGCAATATAGTTGGGCACCATGTCCGGAATCACCTGGCTACCGATAACATAAGTGGCCGCTTCTGCATCCACCAGCTTGCCGGAAACCCAGTCATGCACTTTCACCGACTTGAAAGCGAAGATGCCACCGGCATCTTCGACTTCACGCAGCATACAGGCCACGCCGCAGGTATACTCTTTTTTACCATCCAGGTAGGTTAGCTCCGCAGCGCTCTTTTGGTACTCATCGATATACATCCCACAAACACGACAACTTTCACGATTGTGGGCTTCTTCGGCTGATACGCCGGACGACATCAAGGAAAACTGGAATAAGACCAGCATAAACACTATCTTAATGACCATTTTCATAAAAAACTCCTTTATTCAGGACGGTTGTAAAAAATTTTTCATATTCATCGGTACCGGCTTCCCCGGTCAGTTTGTCTTGAACAATACCGGACTCATCAATAACGAAGGTGGTTGGCAGGCCGATAACACCGAAGCGTTTTGCCACCACGCCGTATTCATCAATCAGCATGGGATAGGTCAGATGCTCAAACTTTTTGAGCCGCTCATCGGTTTTGATTATCCGGCTCTCATTGATCGCTACCGGAATAAATCCGCGGCCTTTATACTTCTGATAAAAGCTTTCCAGTGCCAAAAGAATCTCTTTGTCGCAAAATCCGCAATCAAGTGACCAAAAGCGTATCAGCGCGACTTTACCTTTGATGTCTTTAGGCAGCGTCACCGATTTTCCCTGGAAATCAGTTAGGGTGACGTCAGGAATAGGGTCGCCAATCTGTAACCCACCCCGCTTATTGCAGCCACCAACCACACTAGCGATCAGTAGTCCGAATAGCAGTAACCTCAAGTATTTGAGTGTTTTCATGTCCGGTGATCGAGTGATTCGATGAGGGCAGGAGTCACCTCCTGAAAGCGGATAATGGCTTTGCCTTTATGATCTTCCAGGAATTCCTGCGCGGCTTCCTGATCCTTGAAAGGCAGTAATTCATGCCCCATCGGGCCTAATACATCCGAGCCGATCACATAAAAAGCCGACTTGGCGTCAATTAACTCCACCTCATAATAATCGGTGACGTAAATGTCTTTGATATTTTCAGCCGTTTTTCCGGACGTATATTTAGCTGTGTCGAAGATATGTTTAAACATATCCTTGGCGCCATCGTAAAAATAATACGAACCATCCTTAAAGCTGATTTGGGCCACCCATTTTGGGTATTTGTAGACAAACATGCCGCATACGGGGCAACGGTCGGTTTTCTTGATGGTAACCGTGGGATCGCCTGCATAGCTCAGGTTCATGCTGAATAGCAGAATGACCCAAAGCAATATGCTGGAGTATCGTTGCCCCGAAAAGTTGCTTTCTTTAGCAGCTGTTCCCATCATAAATACAACCTCTGTAGGGTGCGCAGTGCGCACCTTGGAAGCTAATGCATACACAGCACGCCTAATATATGGCAGTGTCACAGGCGGTTTAATAAACAACTTCATAAGCAATAACCAGACTTGAGGTGACGATTTCATAAGTGACCAACGCAGTAAACGCTGCATATAAAATAAGGGAAGCCAGCGCCAGTTTCCGAATGAACCCGTTCAACATGAGTTTCAGGCTTTCCACCTGACGAAAAGGGGTCAATACGCCAACGCCAATACCCGACACCACCGCACCGAACAGGATAAGATAAAGCAGGTAACCCAGATAATGGTACTCTTCCATGATGATGCAAAACGGACAATGATGGGTCGGCAACTCATAAATATAAAGCGATATAAAAGAAACGATGGAGACCAGTGAGACCAGGAACATCAGCAAGCTTAAGGCGGCATAAAAATAGCCGCCCACGCTCTTGATATAGAAAAATATTCCGCTGGCCAATGTGCAAAACATGACGCCATAAAAAATCCTCAGCATCGATAAGGCGGGTAAAGCAGCCATTTCAGAACCCAAGCCCGTTGTCCGTTCACTGCTAAACAAGCTACCGCAGCAGGAGGTAATCACATCCGCCTTCATGCTTAAAAAATAGGCACTCTCCAGAAGCGTTTCCAGAACAATAAAAGGCGCGATGAACGCCAATAGCAGATACTTCTTTTTGATCAGCGGATAATCATAGCCTTGGTTATCGGCATAATTCAACACCAGCCACAGTCCGGCTACAATAAAATTGACTATTTTTAGTACCAGCGTGGGATAGCCAAAAGCATCGACATTTAAGGTGCCTGCGGCACACATGGCACCGACAAACAGCGGCGTCAAGCTATCAGCGGTAAAAATGTACAAAAAAAGGGACAGCAGTTGCAGACCGAAAACATACCCCAGCAGGGTTGCAATCAGATAAGTTTTCCGCTCAAGTACCAACTGTAATTCGTGGCCGTTCTCAATATCCCAATACCTTACTATCTGCACGCCGTAAAACAGGGCATAGAGCACCATAAAACTGGAAATATAAGCGGCCAGCAGGTTGGCGATAACGGTGGGATGCAAGATCATCTTGACTAGACCTCGATTTGTCCATCGCGCAGATTGACCACCCTGTCCACCATAGACGATTCATAAACCAGCGGATCATGGCTGGTAATGATGACGGTTTTGCCTTCTGCTTTAAATGTCTCGATAATTTCCATAAATCGATAGGAGAGTTTGGTATCAAGATGTGCGGTTGGTTCGTCGGCTATAATGATATACGGGTCGTTGATGAGCGCGCGGACGATTGAAGTTCGTTGGGCTTCGCCACCCGACAACCATTCCACCTTGGAGGCCGCCTTGTTGGCTATATTGAGCGCGGCTAAGCCTTTCATGGCCTTGTTTTTTAGATGAACACGTTTTTCGCCCAGCGGGTAGGCCGGCAACATGACGTTGTCCAGAACAGAAATACCCTTGATAAGATTGGGTTGCTGAAAAATGAAGCCGAAAGTCTTGCGGCGAATATCGGTTAAAAACCGTTCCGGCAAACTGGTGATTTCACGTCCCTGTAACTTCACCCGTCCTGCCGAAGGCCGGCTCATACAACCAATGATGCTTAATAACGTGGTTTTTCCGGAACCGCTGGGGCCTTTAAGCACGGTGACCTGATTTTCTTCAATCAACAGATTGACACTGTTCAGTGCCGAAAACTCACTGGGATTACCGGCGTTAAACACTTTTTTTACATTAACCAGTTCAATCACGGCTTATTCTCCGGTGAAGCGCATCGCCGAATCCGGGTCGATAGTTGCCGCCCGCCAGATAGGTACAATTGTCGCCACGGTATAGGGAACCACGGTTAAAAAAAACAAGGTCGTCAATTGCTCAAGATTAACAAAGGGCGTCAACTTGAAATTGGGATAGAGACTCGACCAGCCCTTAAGCGCCGGTTCGAAGACAATGGAACCGGTAAAAAAGACATGAATGTAGGCTAAAATCACGCCGGTAAAAAAAGCCGTTAGCGAAATTATCGCGCCTTCCCAGAATTTCATTTGAATCACGTCCGAGGTTTCCCAGCCTACCGCCTTGAGTATGCCAATCTCCCGTCTTTCACCTGCACTTAAACCGGATGCCTTGTCCCAGGCAAAAATCACAAACGCCAGCACAGCCGCCGAGAAAATAACGATCATCATGCCGCCTCGCCAGTTAAAAATGGAGTCGTAAGTTCGCAAAATTTCATCCCGAATAATCGGTCGGGCTTGGGGCAGGCGTTTCTTTATCTTCGATGCGACCATGGCAATTTCTTCGGGATTGTTGACTGCGACGGTCACATCCGTCACATAGCTGTTATCGATACCGAAGAGTTTTCTAAAGTCTTCCTCGTTAATCAGCATCAAATCGGATGAGACCAGTTCTGATTGCGAGGACAGTACGCCTGCAATTTTGAAGTTCAACACGTTGCCATCAAAGGCAAGAAACGGCATGTAATCGCCTGTGCCGATAGCACGAAGTCGCGCAATGCCGTTGCCGATAATCAACGTTCCCGGTTCCAACACCGCGCCGTTTAGTTCAAATAGCGGTTTTGAGTTATCGGTCGACTCACTGTCAACTACCGTGGTTTTGGCGGTGGACTTGCCTGTATCCGTAAAGCGGCCGTTGCGGGGCGGCGTCAACAGCGTGTAGTTGGCGCCAACCAAGCCATCGTAATAATAGCCCCACAGCCGACTTTCAACACTAGCCACCCCTCTGATTTTTTTAATGGTGTTGATATAATCAACCGGAAACAGGTCATGCCGACCGGCCACTATTTTTTGCACCACTATTTCCGGTGAGTCCTTTAGAATCAGAGAGGCTTCTTTTTTAATGGAATAAGTAAAGAACATCGTTGAGGCCAGGATAAATACGATGAGCGTATATAAAGCCAGCAAGCCAACATTTTTCACCTTTCTGCGCAGCAGCGACGAGAGTGTGAAGTCGATAATGTAACGTTGCTTTTCAATCCAGTGTCTCATGGGCGTTCGCCAGTTCTTTGGGACGGCTGGGTAAACGAGCCGGACGGGAAGTGCTCCAGCGACAGCGGATGATCCTGGAAGGCCGTGTTCAAATCGGCTTGGGACAAATTTCGGGTGTAGCGGGCTTCGGTGAACAGACACAGGTCAGTCAGTTTTAGTATTTTTACCAACGCAGCCTTTTCCTCAAGATTGACTTGTCGGGTGCTTTCGCTAATCGACGCATGCACCAGCAGCAAGCTCAATAAAACAATTCCGCTGGTGATGTATATAAAAAATAATGAGGAATTTCTCATGATTTCTGTACTTATAAAACCTTCAAACTCTATAGTAAAAGTCGTCATGAAGGATATGTAATTCCATGACATTAGTCGCGGTCGGGTTAGCGACAGCGTAACCCGACAAATCGAAGTGTCTGTGTCGGGTTACGGCTAGCGCCTAACCCGACAGAGATTTTTAGCATTTTTTGTGATAAAAAAAGTGTCAACTACTTTTGGGCTTCTATGAAGGATGCCGAATTTCTCATGATTTCTGTACTTATAAAACCTTCAAACTCTATAGTAAAAGTCGTCATGAAGGATATGTAATTCCATGACATTAGGCGTTGAAACTTATTGGTTGCCGGCAAGCTTCAAAAACACTAGCTAAATTAATCCGTTGTTTAATTATGCAATAATAAATTTAAAGATGGCAAGTACAACTGGTTAACTGACTGATTATTTCGATCTTTCTTAAAATCCGTTTTAATAAAAATGCAATTTATGACTAATATTAACAATAATAATATTATTTCATTAATCAGTATGTTGCATTTTAGATAGCTATATAAATAAATTAAACTATGTTATATGACACACTTTTTAAAAGGTAATATGAAATATTTAACCATATTCTATTGATAGGTCTGTAAGCTGATTTTTTACCTAATGTGGGCAAGTACTGCGCTTTGAAATGGTGTTTTTTTGAAAGGGCAACGAATTTTGTTCATTACTTGCAGATTTTGTAAGCCTGTCAGGTTTTTAAAACCTGACAGGTCTGGCGAAGAATTCTTGTGCTTTATGAGACGTTACTTTCCAGCCCAAACATCCTGATAAAACAATTCCAAGCGTTGCCATAAGCGTTTAACTTCATCGATAAAACGCTGGCGATAGGCTTCGATGGCAGGATATTTCGGCTCTACGGACTGTGTAACCGGCGCCTCGTTTGGCTTGGGAGCAGGTGCGTTGTCTACGACTATAAAGGTGCCGGGTATCATGCCCATCCAGCAACTCCAGGGAACTACGCCAGTTTCTTGGGGTGTAAATTCGATAATTTGCGCGCCTTCCTTTAGCTCGATTTTTAATTGATATTGAGGTATCGCAATAACCTTATTGCATTCGTTCAGTTCTTTGCCGTTAATCACCCATTTTACCGGTACGCCTTTGCGCAAAGTGAATTGGTTGGGCGAGAAACTGCTTTTTAGCACGTCCATGTGGATAGTTTGTTCGGTGTCGCAAGACGGTGTTTCTGCCACGGACGGGGACAGTTTTTGCGACACGCGGGCGACCAGGGTATTAAAGTCAATGCCGGTACCCGTTACCGCCAGCCCGCGATTAAGCATGATGGCGCCCAGAATCATGACGATAATGCCGGAGGCTTTGAGTAATTTGGGTGTCAGGTTTGCTGAAAGCAGACTGGTTAGAAACCCGAAACCTAGCAGTAAAGGCAATGTGCCGATGCCAAAAAAGAACAAAATGGCCGCGCCCCCTGTCCAGCTTCCCGTACCGGCGGCCATAATATACATGGCTTGTAACGGCCCGCAAATAATCATCAGGCCATTTAGAAGTCCGATGATGAAGGGGTTGCTGTGTTTGCGATATTCCTTACCCACAAAACGCATGACAAACTTGGGTGCCTTAAGCTGGAAATGGCTCAGTACCGGGAACACTTCCAGCATGTGCAAGCCGAACAGAATCAGAAAAATTCCGGCAGCAACACCGACTGCGCCTTGTGTAGTCGGTGTAAAGGCGATCACGGAGCCAAACAGGCCAAACAAGGCACCGATAAAAGTATAGGACAGGGTTTTACCGATACCATAAAGAAAATGCGTTGTGTATGATTTGTGTCCATTGGCGGCGCTTTTGGCGGTATAGCCCAGAATCAGGGGGCCACACATGCCCACGCAGTGAAAACTGGTCAGGAAACCAATCAGCAACAGCAATCCGTAGCTCATGTCCCGGCCAAGCTTAGGCATGTCTGCATGACTCATAAACCAACTGTCCAGCCAAAGAATAAAGCCGATACCGATAAGCGCAAGCGTCACCGCAATCAGCCTTTTTAAGGCAATAAGCAAGACGTTGCCATGTGGTGGTTGGACAGGGTCTGGCTGTAAGCTCTCGTTGGTCGTGTTCATGATGGGGTATTTTTCATGGCTGTGACTCCAGGTTGGCATTGAAAGAGCTAAAGCCGTTTTACTATTACCATTGGTCTGTTTAGCAAGTTTACCTGTTTTTAACAAGGTCGGAGCGGTCATGACAGAGAGGATTAAATACTAATTGACTTGCCCATAAAAATTGTTTCAAATGAACGTAGAGTATATGTTAGCGTATTCGATGCATCAAATTTTTGCAAAGATAAAATTTTAACACACAGAACAAAGGTTGGGGGAAAAGGCAATGAAAAGCAAATACCCGTCTAAAGATGATGTGGCGTTCATGCGCGTCACTACTGGTGTTGCCACGGCGGTTGCGGCATCAACTATCCTAAACACCGGTAAAGGTGTCATGGCGTCACTTGCCAGACATCCCTTCGTCCTGTTTGGTTTGGGTATTGCGGCGGGTTATTTTACGCATAAATACCGCAAGGAAATCATTTTGATTACCTGCAAAACTGCCGAACAAAGCAAGCATTTTATATTGCGACAAAAAGAAAATCTTCAAGACCTGCTTGATGAATCCCCCGAAGAAACTGATGACAGGGACATTTCCAAATAAATAAGGTTCTTTAAATTAAGAGTATGCGAAACTCTTTAGCTAAAAAAAGCCGGTTTTAAATTTCTAAAATAACATTATCCTGGACACTAAAATGAAGTCGTCTGATACCGTTAGTTTGAATCATGGCAAAGTGGTTCATGCCCTGAATCGCCGAATCCGTATTGTTTCTCCGGTCTTGCTTAAAGATCCGGAGCGTGCCTGTGTTCTGGAAATTATGCTGCAAAAGCGGGACGGTATCGAAAAAGTGCGTAGCGTTCCTGATATTGCCTCTCTGGTCATCTACTTTGATCCCGACACACTGCCGAAAGCCAGCTTGTTAACCCTTTTGGATGCCTTACTGGCGAATCTGGGCAAAAGAAAATCCGCAACTACCGGCAGTAATAACCAGCCTTTGATACCCGTTCAGGATGACAACTCCCTCACCGAACAGGAATTTAATCTGACTATCGACGGCATGACTTGTGTATCCTGCGCCCTTTTAATCGAGATGCTATTGAAGCGGGATCCACGCATTTCTAAAGCGAATGTCAATTATGCGTCAGAAACAGCCTCGGTGACCGGCAGGATAAGTAAAGAAACCTTGTGGCGACTAATCGACAACATCGGCTATAAGGCGCACAGTCTTGATAACTTGGCTCAGCGTCAAAACCTGATTGTACGCGAAAAGCAACGTTTGACCGACGCCAGGCAGCGTGCTGTTTTTGCCGCAGTATTGAGTTTGCCCGTCATGATTATGGGTATGGCGGCTCCGACTTCGAGATATTGGCATTGGGTACAGCATCTCTTGGCGGTGCCTATTGTGCTGTGGGCTGGCAGACCTTTCTTTGAAAAAGCCCTAAAACTGGCCAGGCAGCGTGCCACCAACATGGACAGCCTGATTGCTTTAGGGGTGGGTTCGTCTTATGGTTATAGTGTCGGATCCCTGCTGAGAGGCAAGCGGGGTCTGTATTTTGATTCCGCCACCGGCATTATTACCTTCGTCCTGATCGGTCGTTACCTGGAGGAAAAAGCGAAAGGCAAAGCGCATGAGGCTATCCGCACACTGGTTAATTTGCAACCGCAAACGGCGACAGTTTTGCACGAGAATAAGGAAACCACTGTCAATGTCGAAGACCTTCTGATTGGCGATTTATTGCTGGTGCGTCCCGGTGAAAAAATTCCGACTGACGGCATTGTGATTGAAGGCATTTCGACCGTTGACGAATCCATGGTGACGGGGGAAAGTCTCCCCGTTATCAAGGAAGCCGGGCATCGTCTGGTCGGTGGCTGTATCAATGCTAATGGCGTTTTAAAAATGCGGGTTACCGCCATTGGTGCCGATACGTTTCTGGCGAACATCATTCACATGGTCGATCAGGCTCAATCGTCCAAATTACCCATCCAAAAAACCGTGGATCGTATTTCTGCTGTTTTTGTGCCCGCTGTCATTGCTCTGTCACTGTTTACCTTCCTGACTTGGCTTTCTGTTGGTGCCGGTTTTGCAACCGCTTTCAGTAATGCCATCGCCGTACTGTTAATCGCCTGTCCGTGCTCACTGGGTTTGGCAACACCTATGGCCATTATGGTAGGTACGGGGCAGTCTGCAAAGCGCGGCGTATATATCCGTAATGGCGCAAGCCTGGAAATGGCCTCAAAGTTGACGACTATTGTGTTTGATAAAACCGGAACCATTACCGAAGGCAAGCCACGCGTCACCGATTTTATGGTTGTCTCCGAAGTTGGTGAAGCGCGGGTATTGGCATTGGTTGCTGCTGCGGAAGTCGGTTCAGAGCATTTTCTGGCAAAATCCATTGTCGCTTATGCTTTGGATCGTAACGTTAGCCCTATTGAAGCCGCTGAATTTAACGCTATTCCAGGTCACGGCATTAGCGCTCGTGTGGATGGTTGTGAAGTTTTGGTGGGTAACCGTGTCTGGCTGGAACAGTCTGGCGTTGATGTCAATATCTTCGTGCAACGCGCCATAACGCTGGCCGAACAAGGCAAGACGCCGGTTTATGTGGGTGTGGATGGCAAGCTGTCCGCACTGTTTGGCATCGCTGACCAACCCAGGGCAAATGCCGGCAAAGCCATTGAAAGACTGCGCAAGCTTGGGATAAAACCCATGATGGTTTCAGGCGATACCGAACAAACCGCGCATTACGTTGCCGGACTGGTGGGCATTGATACGGTTATCGCACATGCCAAACCGGAAAGAAAACTCGATATTATCCGCGAGTTACAAGCGCAAGGTTATAAGGTCGGCATGATTGGCGACGGTATTAATGATGCGCCGGCTCTGGCCGCAGCCGATGTCAGTTTTGCCATTGGGACGGGTACGGATGTCGCCATCGAAACGGCTGATCTCACGTTGGTCAGCGGTGATATCAGTAAAATCGCTGACGTTATGGAGTTGAGCGGTGCAACGTTAAGCATTATCAAACAAAACCTGTTCTGGGCGCTGGGTTACAACACGGTTGCAATTCCAGTCGCTGCGCTGGGCAAACTCAACCCCATGATCGCCTCGGCGGCTATGGCGTTAAGCTCCATTTCCGTTGTTGTTAACTCTCTTAGGCTCCAACAAAAATAAATAAAGTACGCAGTTGGATTTTGGGATGGGGGCAGACGCTATTATTGTCGATCTCTGGAACAACACAAAAATCGACTGCACGCGGTGTTTTATTGGCTCTATGTGATTTACAGTGGGTAACACATAATTAAAAATGTAAGCTGGTCA
>JBAXXH010000096.1:0-13243 GCA_037127995.1 Methylococcaceae bacterium
CTTTTGGCACACCTGAAAGCCCCGTCTGTACCGGTATCTTGGTGTCTGATCTGGAAAAAGTCGACTGGAGCCGGGTTAATCTTGATGAATGGTTGGGCATTCTCGCACAAACCAACCATTTGCCCACCGCAGGAAACGCCGCAGCCCTGCTCAATCTAAACCAACTGACCGGTACGGGCAGCCGATTGAATCCACAAAAATACGGAGCTACAACCAGCAACCGCCAAGACACATTAACCCGTACCCAAGGCAGGATGACCGGACTGGACGCACCGACTGTCAAACGGCAAGCAGAACTCGAAGGCTGGAGCATGGGGCCGTAGTTATTAGTTCCTTAGAAAGGTATTCTTTTCGACTACCAAATAAGCAGGGACACTTTTGACTATGAGTAATCACGGTGATCCCAAAAAGAGTAAAGGTAACTGCCGTATCTCTAACTGGTTGAAACAAAAGCCTGTCGTGGCTTGGTAGTTTTTTTATCTGAACATTTTATAAGACTGGATTTGCTTTAAAAATTAAGAAACCGTTGAGAACATTGGTATAATTGGCAATGGATAGTGCAATAATTACTAAAAACTTCTGCATTCTTAACTCTCTGGTACTCCCAATTAACCAGAGCCAGTTTTTCTTAAAAAATAGCTTTGCCTTAAAGAAGGCCTTAAAGTTTAGCAAAAAATAATCCAATGGACTTGGTTTCCTATGAAAAATGTTTTCGATTTCCGTGACGAACTGGTTTCTGATTACAGCTCCTTTTCACGCAGTTTCACCCGCATTGCCGCTCCAGACATCCGTCAAGAAGTTGAACGCCAATACGATGCAGGTCGCTATTGGCCTGAAGCACTAATTCAAATAAACCCCAACTACCAGCGCAAAACGACAGTTCAGGCGCTTGCCGAACAAGGCATTCTGCATAAAAAATGTGCTGATATTTTTCAAGTGGGCAAGTTAGAGCATAACCCGCAACCGTTACACCTTTATACGCACCAACTGCAAGCTATAGCTAAGGCACAATCCGGCCAGAGCTATGTTGTAACGACGGGTACTGGTTCGGGTAAATCGCTGTCTTTCTTTATTCCGGTAATCAACAAAATACTTCAAGATAAAGCAAGTGATGGTGGCGCAAGAACACGAGCCATTGTCATTTATCCTATGAATGCGCTAGCGAACAGCCAGCTTGAAGAATTAAATAAATTTTTGTTCGGCTACGCTGACACTGGACGTCCCTTTAGTGTTGCTCGTTACACGGGCCAAGAATCCAAGGCAGAGCGTGAAGCGATAGCGGAAAACCCGCCGGATATTTTGCTAACCAATTTCATGATGCTTGAACTCATACTAACGCGTTATGAGGATACAGATCGTCGTGTTGTCGAGCATTGCAAAGGACTCGATTTCTTAATTCTGGACGAACTCCATACCTATAGAGGGCGTCAAGGTGCCGATGTGGCCTTGTTGGTTCGCCGTTTACGCGAGCGATTGCATGCCGAACAATTAATTTGTATTGGTACTTCGGCAACCATGTCGAGCACTGGTAGCAAAGATGACCAGATGAAAACAGTAGCCGAAGTTTCCAGTAAGTTATTTGGCACCTTAGTCTCCCCCAACGACATTATTCGTGAAACGCTTGAACGTGTTACCGACCCTTCCAGGGATGTTGCCGCTATTCGATATCTTCTATTGGAATCACTCATCAGAACGGCCTTTGAATGGCCAACTTTTGAAGACTTTCGAAACGATCCGATCGCCATTTGGGTTGAATTGAATCTGGGCATTGAGTTACCTGTTGATAGTGAACCCGTTCGAGCAAAACCCATCAGCTTGTCAGAAGCAGCAACCCGATTGGCTCAAGATGCTTCCTGTACCGTGGAAATCGCAAAAGCAGGATTACAAAAATTCCTTATAGCTGCCCAGCACAGTGTCAAAACGCCACAAAACCAACCACCATTTGCATTTAAGCTGCATCAATTTATTAGCGGTCCCGGTAAAGTTCATGCGACCTTAGAGGCTCAAGATGCCAGACATATTACTATGGATGCGCAACGTTTTGCACCGGGGCGGCAAACAGAATCAGTGCTTTTGTATCCTACCCATTTCTGTCGGGAATGTGGACAGGAATATCATCCGGTTTGGCGTGAACAAAATAGTGGCATCCATTTTAAACCACGGGAAATTGATGATATAAGTGCCGATGAAAATGAAGATGCCCGCTTTGGATTTTTATGTCCAAGCAGTAACAGCCAGCAATTTCAGGGGAACATAGAAGACCTGCCTGAAGTCTGGCTTGATCTTAGTAAAGCTCAGCCAAAAGTAAAAAACCATTACAAGAAAGCATTGCCCATTGCTACGCAAGTTGATCCACAAGGTGTCGAAAAGCAAGGTGAACATTATTGGTTTATACCGGGGAAATTCCGTTTTTGCCTGAACTGTGCCTACGTGCATGAGGCGCATGGCAAAGATATGAACCGGTTATCAAGTCTTTCAGGCGAAGGGCGTTCATCAGCTACGACCATGCTTACATTGAGTGCTTTACGACAACTGTTTTCTGAAACCGACATTCCCAAAGGCATACCAGACCCCAGAAAATTGCTTGGTTTTACCGATAATCGCCAAGATGCCGCCCTACAAGCCGGTCATTTTAATGATTTTGTATTCTTGCTTACTTTACGAGCCGGCCTGATAGCCGCCTTACAAAATAACAAGGGTATTCTGACTGAAGAGCATTTGGCGGACGAAGTGTTTAACGCACTCGGTTTTAATCAATTAGACCCGGCAACATTGGCAGAGTATCTGCGGACGCCTAAGTTAATGGGGCTTGCCCGACAAGAAGCGCAGCGAACTTTACGATTCGTATTGGGCTATCGGCTACTCAGAGATTTGCGTAGAGGTTGGCGATTTAATAACCCTAATCTTGATCAACTCAATCTTCTGATTGTTAATTACCGTGGATTACAAGAGTTTTGTGCCGATGAATCGGCATTTGGTCTGCCAGAAACCTTATTACGCAAACTGGGCACAAACGGGCGCGAAGCATTTTGCAGGTTGGTATTTGATGAAATGCGACGAGCGCTATGTTTGGAAAGCCGTTATCTGGATCCTGTTGACCAGGAAAAAACCAAAAACACCGCCCATCAATATCTCAACGAACGCTGGGCATTTTCGTCAGATGAGGCTTTAGCTACCTCGAAGTATCTGATTCTCGGCAAGCGTCCGGAATATAAAGGCAAACCCCGTAATGATTTGGTCAGTGGCGGTCCACGATCACGCATCATTAAACAACTAAAAAGAGCAGCGTTCTGGAAAGAATCGCCATTTGCCGGACAAGTTTCCAATTGGAAGGAACAGGAACTCGTTGAAGCCATGGAGACTTTGCTTAATGTAGCGGTGAATTACGGGTATGTTCATAAGCACTCAATTGATAATTCAATTTTGGGGTGGCGATTAAATGCCGCAGCTATGGATTGGTGCTTACCGCTTGTTGATGATAGTGAAGATCAAAGCAAACCCAATGCTTTTTTCCGTCAGCTTTATCTGGTGATGGCGCAAATAATTAAACTGCCTTCACATCCTTTGTTTGACTTTGAGGCTCACGAACATACCGCCCAAGTTGATGCCACGCGGCGCCAACTCCTTGAACAGCGCTTTCGCTATACCGACAAAGATCGTCAGGATTGGGCGGATAATCCCGCGCATGAGGCCCCTTTGGAACGTTTGCCGGTGATGTTTTGTTCGCCTACTATGGAGTTGGGTGTTGATATCTCGGCACTTAATACTGTTTATTTACGGAATGTGCCGCCTACCCCAGCCAATTACTCTCAACGCAGTGGCCGCGCAGGCAGATCCGGCCAGCAAGCATTGGTTATCACTTACTGTGCCGCGCTAAGTCCTCATGATCAATGGTTTTTCCATAATGCCGACAAAATGGTTCACGGCATCGTCAAGCCACCTACCTTGGATTTAGCTAACCGTGACTTAGTAGAAAGTCATTTACACGCGGTATGGTTGGCCTGTTGCGAAGTGGAACTGGAAAACAGTATCGCCCCGCTGGTTGATCTGGAAAAGGCGGACAAACCTATAAAACCAGAACTACTCGCCCGTCTAAGCGACAAGGATGCTCTGGTTAAAGCCAAAATTGCAGCCACACGCGTTGTCGCCCAATTACAAAACGAGCTGAAGGATACTAACTGGTTCACGAGTGACTATGTTGAACAGGTTATTAATGACTCGCCCAAAGCGTTTACCAACGCCTTGGAGCGCTGGCGAACGCTGTTTGATGCAACCCTTAAGCAAATGGATATGGCTGATAGCATTGTCAAAAGCCATACCACATCGCACAGCGAACGCGAAAATGCCCGTCGCCGCTACGGCGATGCGGCACGCCAATACACCGTTTTATTAAAAACAGGCAATACCCAAAATTCCGATTTCTATACCTATCGTTATTTAGCAAGCCAAGGTTTTTTACCGGGCTACAACTTCCCCAGACTACCTCTTATGGCCTGGATTCCTGCACGCGGTGGAGCCAATAGCAGTGGCAAGGATGATACTGGCAGCATGGTAAGTCGCCCCCGTTTTCTGGCGCTGTCCGAATTCGGTCCGCGCAGCCTGATATACCACGAAGGCCAGATGTATCGGGTGGTTCGTGCAAAACTCAATGTAGGTTCGGTTGATCATGTTTCAGGAGACAGTACCTTAGGTACGCTGTCTGCCCGTGTCTGTAGTCAATGCGGGTATGGACATCTGGGCGAAGAGCAAGCATCAGAACCACTGGCAAACTGTTGCGAGAATTGCGGTGCCTTGCTTACCGAGCATGACTGGGTCAATCAACTTTATCGTATCGAAACCGTTGAGACTGTTGCAGTCGAACGAATTTCAATCAACGATGAAGAGCGTCAACGCCAAGGCTTTGAGTTACAAACCACCTATCGATTTCTGCCTGGCCCGGATGGTGTGGTACAAAAGCATGAAGCGCATGTTATCTATCAAAATGAAACGTTTTGCGCCATTACTTATTCACCGGCAGCTCAAATCTGGCGTATTAATCGGGGTTGGCGACGGCGCAAAGATAAAAATCAACTAGGCTTTTACATCAATCCCATTACGGGTGTTTGGAGCAAACAGGACGATCCGAATAAAGACGATGCGCCAGAGACCAACGAAGCATTACTTGAGAAAGTACCCAATCAACGCATTGTTCCGTTTGTCGAAGATCACCGTAATATTCTGATTCTTGCCCCGGTAAAACCCTTGTCTCTGGAGGCTATGGCGACTCTACAGGCTGCACTTAAGCGTGGCATTGAACAGACCTTCCAGATTGAGGAATCAGAACTGGTTGTAGAACCTTTGCCAACGACTGACAATCGCCAGGCGTTATTGTTTTATGAAGCAGCAGAAGGTGGGGCCGGTGTGTTAACGCGCTTAGCCACTGAGCCAACCAGCCTGGCAATGGTGGCGAGCGCTGCACTCCGCGTAATGCACTTTAATTCCATAGAAAACAGTTCAACTCTTGAAGAACTTAATCAGCATGAACAACGTAACGCTGAGGGTGAAAGCACTTGCGAAGCAGGCTGTTACCAATGCTTGCTGTCTTATTTCAATCAACCTGATCATGATCATATCGACAGGCGCAACCCGGATGCTTTGCAGTTGTTATTAGCGCTCGTCAATGCCAATGTCACTTCGATAACCCTGAAATCGCAGTCATCAACTCAGCAAGATGCCGACAATGGGTTACTTGGTGCATGGCTTGCCGAGTTGCAAGCAAGACAACTAAAGCAACCTGATGCGCTTGACGTCCCTATCAATCAAGGACAAGCCATTGCTTCCGCTCAATATAAAAGCCTGCGTGCTCTAATATTTTTAAACCCATTGGTAAACGACCTAAAAATCCAATTGGAAGATAAAGGCTGGCAAGTGCTGGATTTTTCAGACCCCACGCTATGGCCTGGTTTATTTGAACAATACGCCGATCTACTCGGTAAACAAGAGAACCATTCATGAATATGCCAGTCCACGATTTCACTATCGGCAATCTAGTTCGCGCACGAGGCCGTGAGTGGGTGGTACAACCCGATTCAAGGCAAGATTGGTTGCGCTTACGGCCATTGGGCGGTGCTGACAATGACATCATTGCGTTAATTCCCGAACTGGAGTTCCAGCCAGTCGAACCGGCTACATTTCCTTGGCCTAATCCGGAAAAGCCCGGCAACCATGCGGCTGCCTTGCTTTTGAGAGATGCACTGCGCCTAAAATTACGTGCCGGAGGGGGGCCATTTCGTTCTTTTGGCAACATTGCTGTAGAACCGAGGGCCTACCAACTGGTACCATTACTCATGGCATTGCGACTAACCACAGTGCGATTATTAATTGCCGATGATGTAGGCGTCGGTAAAACTATTGAAGCCGGCCTGATCGTTCGTGAATTGATGGATCGCGGCGAAATAAGCCGATTAGCGGTACTCTGCCCACCACACCTGGTTGAACAATGGCAAAGCGAACTTGAAGAACGCTTCAATATCCAGGCTGTTGTTTTAACCTCAGCCAGTGCCAGTCGCATTGAACGCGATTTGCCGCAGGGTGTTAGTTTATTTGATCATTATCCGTGTATCGTGGTGAGTCTGGATTACATTAAAAGCGAGCGTCATCGTGAGCATTTTCTGGCGATTGCTCCAGAATGTGTAATTGTCGATGAAGCCCATACCTGCGCGAGTGGCGGCCAAGGTAAACAATTGCGTTTTGAACTGTTGCAACGGCTGGTGGCTAATGAAGAACGGCACATGCTGTTGCTCACCGCTACCCCACATTCTGGCGATGAAACCGCATTTTATAACCTGCTATCGCTACTTAATCCCGAATTTTCAAAGTTGCAGAGCCGTACTTCCGCCAGTGATCCTTTGCGTCTTGAATTGGCTCGCCATTTCGTTCAGCGTCGGCGCATAGATATTGACGAATGGCACGACACACGCGGATTTCCTAAGCGCATGACCACAGAATTGACTTACGAGCTGAGCGGTGCGTGGGGACAGTTTTTTGATGACGTACAAAGCTATTGCCGAGAACTCGCTGAATCAGTTGAACAATCATCCGGCGGCAATGCCCGCTTGATTTGGTATGCCACTTTAGCGTTATTACGCTGTGTAGCCTCATCACCAGCGGCTGCCGTTAAAGCCTTAAACACCCGGCTTGAAGGCACACTGGATAATGAGACCTGTCTGACCGATAACAGACTATACGATGGTCAAGCGGATGACCTGGATACTAACGACCTGGAACCGCCGGCACAATTACTGGATGCAGACCGGTTACAACATTTGATTGCCCAGGCGAAAAGCCTGAGCGGCAAGGCCGGTGATCCCAAGCTGGCATTATTAATGATTCACGTCAAAAGTCTGCTAAAAGACGGTTTTCAAACCGTCATCTTCTGCCGCTATATCGCTACAGCCCATTATGTCGCCGAACACTTGCGTGCAAGTTTTCCAACTGTAACGGTAGACGCTGTGACCGGCGAATACACACCGGCGGAACGAGAGTTGCGCATACAATCGATGGAAGATGCCGATCAGCGTTTACTCGTCGCTACCGACTGTTTGTCCGAAGGTATCAACTTACAGCATTTATTTACTGCTGTAGTGCATTACGACTTGGCATGGAATCCAACCCGCCATGAACAACGTGAAGGCCGAGTTGACCGCTTTGGACAACAAGCCCCTGAAGTGCGTTGTACCATGCTCTACGGTCAGGACAACCCTGTGGATGGCTTTGTATTAAACGTCATTCTCAGAAAAGCCGACATCATTCGTAAAGAACTCGGGGTGCTGGTTCCCATGCCTGAAGATGAATCACGCATTAATCAGGCACTTGTCAAAGCGGCTTTAATGAAGCGAAGCGAACGAAACCTGAGCTTATTTGATTTCGTTGAGGAGGAAGAAATTCTCAAACCTTTGCAAGCCGAATGGCACGACGCTATGGAAAAAGCCAAGACCAATCGCACCGTATTTGCCCAGCGCCGGATTAAACCGGAAGAAGTCATGCCGGAATGGCAAAAACAGCAAATCGCACTGGGATCCGAAGCGGATGTTAAACGCTTTGTACAAACTGCCTGTGCCCGACTCAATGCGCCACTGGAACCGTTCAAAAGCAATCGTTTCAAATTATTGCCCCAGCATTTTCCGGAAGCCTTAAAGCTCAGATTAGCCGATGAAGGCATTGAAAAACCCTTAACTATCGATTTTACACAATTACATCGCAGCCACCCGGTTGTTAGTTTGCTGGCCGAACACTTACTGGAAGAAGCCTTGCTGGGTGAAAAACCACTGGCGGCTCGTTGTGCAGCGACAGTCACCGAATCAGTTGATAGCGTGACCACCTTGTATCTGCTCCGTGTGCGTCATCAACTCAGCTATATCAGGCGCAGGCAACCCTATCAACTGATGGCAGAAGAAACTGTCACTCTGGCAGTTCGGGGTCGTACCCAACCAGAATGGCTCAGCGAAGAAACTGCCAGCGCACTACTGGAATGCCAACCTAGCGGCAATCTCCCACTCGATGTCATGCAACGCGAAATCAAAACCGCACTGGAATTTATCCAGTCCCACCCGGAACGAATTGAAGAGCTTGCGAGGCAACGAGCCGAGGCCTTACTGGTTGATCATCGACGGGTACGCGAAGCGGCCCGCGATGTTGGGCAATACAGTGTCACCCCCTGTTTGCCGGTGGATGTTATCGGTATTTACGTTTTACTCCCCGACGCACTATAAAGGCTGAATCATGAAACGCGTCCACAAAAACCACAATACTGTCCTAAATTTGCCAACCTTGCATTTGGAAGGTGGCTTATTCCTGCCCGATCAACTCGAAAAAGCCGCGCTGGGCAAAGCCGGTTACCAAACCGAAGCCGATTACCAAATCCCGACAGGGCTTAAACTAAAAGATGAATACAGTCGTGCTTTTCAAATTGCCTCCGCCCAATGGAAACATTTTGCCCCCAATCTGGAACGGCAGGATGTCGATGCCTCTGATATCACCATCAAGTTTGTCCAAGACCTGCTCCGTGATGCCTTGGGTTACAGTGGTTTTGAACTGATAAATGGTATCAGCATCGGCGAACGTCAATACCCCATTACCGCATTAGCTGTGCAAACCATTCCGATAGTGATTGCCCCGCACTCACTTGGGTTAGATGACGCTGACTCACGCTTTGCCATTGTCGGCAGTGGTGCTCGCAAGAAAAGTGCTTTTCAATTGGCTCAAGAATTTCTCAATGCCAGCGATCAACATCTTTGGGCACTGGTCAGTAATGGTAAACAAATACGCCTGCTAAGAGATGCCGCCACTCTGACGCGTCCCAGCTTTTTAGAATTCGACCTGCAAGACATGTTGGATAGTGGCTTACGATTTGCCGAATTTCAAATAGCCTGGCGATTACTGCATGCTAGCAGAGCTGGGTTAACTGACGAATGTATCTGGGAAAAATGGCGTAGCGAAGGCCAACTTGAAGGCACCCGTGTTCGCGAGCATTTAAGACAGGGGGTCACCGATGCCTTGTTAACATTGGGTACTGGTTTTATTCAACATCCAGCCAATGAAATCTTGCGCCGCGATTTGCACGAAGGCCGCTTGACAAAGGATGCCTATTTTCAACAATTACTGCGCTTGGTGTACCGTCTTATATTTCTGTTTACCGTTGAAGATCGCGGGATATTGCATAGCGACGACAGTGACAAACAAGCCTTGGCAGCCCGTAAAGCCTATGCCGAAGGCTATGCTATGGCCCGCTTGCGTGACCGCTGTTTGCGTCGCCGCGCCCGCGACGGTTTTGACGATCTGTGGGCTGGCTTACGCATTGTCTTTCGTGGACTATCCAATGGCGAACCTCGCTTGGCCTTACCAGCTTTGGGTGGTTTGTTTTCCGAACATCAATGCCCAGACCTGGATTCGTCCACCCTGAGTAACGCTAATTTACTGGTAGTGATGCAGCAAATGCGTTGGTCCAACCTCAGCGGCAATCTATCCCCCGTCGATTACCGAAATATGGGGCCGGAAGAACTGGGCTCGGTTTACGAAAGCCTGTTGGAACTGGTGCCTGAAATCGATCTTATCACTCGTCATTTTGGCTTTGTTGGATTAACTTCGGCAGGCAGCACGCAAGGTAATGCGCGCAAAACCAGCGGAAGTTATTACACACCCGATAGTCTGGTACAAGAACTTATTAAATCAGCCCTCGACCCGGTAATCGAAGACCGGTTAGCAAGCAATCCCGCCAACCCCATCGCAGCATTACTCAATATCAAAGTTATCGATACCTCCTGCGGTAGTGGCCATTTTCTGCTCGCTGCTGCCCGGCGCTTGGCCGAAAAGCTGGCGGCTTTGCGGGCACCAGACGGTGCCGTTAAGCCGCATGATTACCGCCACGCCTTACGTGAAGTCATCAGCCACTGCATTTTCGGCGTGGATCGCAATCCCATGGCATTGGAACTGGCACGTATGGCGTTATGGCTGGAAGGCTTTGAAGAAGGAGTGGCGCTGTCGTTCCTCGACCATCATTTGCAATGTGGCGATGCCTTGATAGGCTTGACCGACCTTAACCAACTACAATACGGCATACCCGATGCCGCTTTTAAACCGTTGTCAGGCGATGACAAAAGCGTATGCAGAGACATTGCCAAAGCCAACAAAGAAGGGCTTAAAGCCTTTGTCAAACATAAATCCAATCGTAATCTCGATATTGCATTACATGATGCAGCAGGTCTTGCAGAACTGGAAGCATTGGAAGCACTACCCGGCCTCAACACTTCCGACATCGCCGCAAAGGAAATCGCCTATCACGCTTTTTTGCAACATGCCAAACAGAGCCGTTTAGGTAATGCCGCTAATCTACTGGTTGGGGCGTTTTTAATCGCTAAAGCCGATGCAGCATCTCAAATAACCACCCCCACCAGCCAAAACCTCTATCTGGAACTGTTTACCAAGCAAGCCGCTGAGGAATTAACTGCCGTATATCAAGTTCAACGCCTGGAGATGGCAAGACAGGCTTGTGAAGATGCACGCGTGCTACATTGGCCCTTGGCCTTTCCTCAAGTGTATGCCAAAGGCGGTTTCGATTGCGTACTAGGCAATCCCCCCTGGGAACGCATCAAGCTGCAAGAAGAAGAATTTTTCGCTACACGCAACCGTTTTGTTGCCGAAGCCAAAAACAAATTCGAACGCGGCCAGTGCATCGAATGGTTGGCACAAGGTATGCTCGCACGAAATATCTATCCGGAACTGGAATACCTACCACAAGAATGCGAAGCCGAACAGCGGCTTTATCAAGACTTTATCAGTGCTCGCCGAACCGCCGAAGCCACTAGTATATTTGCCCATGTTAAAGGCAAGGATGGTGGACGTTATCCATTGACAGGTGTCGGCGACGTCAATACTTACGCATTATTTGCTGAAACTATCATCCAGATTACCGCCAACACCGGGCGTGCCGGATTTATTGTTCCCACAGGTATAGCTACTGATGATTCCACCAAAGCCTATTTTGGTCATATTACCCAAAGTGGGCAATTGATCAGCATGTTCGATTTTGAGAACCGCGATGCTATATTTCCCGGCGTCCATCGTAGTTACAAATTCTGCTTGCTGACGTTGGGTACCGCCGAACAGGCTGAATTTTCTTTTTTCCTCACTAATACGCAGCAACTCGCTGATCAACGCCGCCGCTTTGCGTTAAGTGCCGATGACTTTAGCCGCATCAATCCCAACACGCTGACCTGTCCGGTTTTTCGCTCGCGCATGGATGCCGAACTGACCCGTAAAATTTACCAGCGTGTACCGGTGCTGATCCGTGAGGCACGGAGCAAAGAGCCAGAACAGAATCCTTGGGGCATTCGTTTTATGACGATGTTCCACATGTCCAACGACAGTCATTTATTTCAAGACAGCCCTGCGCCAGACAGATTACCGCTGTACGAGGCGAAAATGATCCACCAGTTCGACCATCGATGGGCGAGCTATCGGGTTGAAGACGGCAAAGACACAACAGGCGATGTGGCGCTTGTGGATAAACAGAACCCGGGGTTTTGTGTTACGCCGCGTTATTGGATTTCTGCTCGGAGCGTATATTTACGAACTGCCAATCTACCTAAAGGGTTGCTCAAGGCATTAGAAGAAAATTGCACACAATTAATTATTTTAGGGATTACTCACTTATTATTTGGCCGTTGGTTGTTACAACTTGATTTAAGTGGTCCGCAATTAACCATTTCTGAATTGTATTCCACATGGAAAGATTTTGCAGATTTTCATCCTTTTGCAAAAAAAATCCCTCCGACCAGTTTAGGTCTATGCGGAAATAATCCTGCTTGTTTTAAACCTCTTAATGATAGCTATCTTCCGGCGGAGGGGCTTGATTCACTTAAATGTTCAGACCGTCAAAGTACTGCCTGGTATATGGCTGATGAAAAATCTGTTTTTACCTACCTGGATTTTGTATCTCAGTATGATGTTGATGTCGCTACAATCCCTTCGCTTAAAGATGACGAAACAGTTTTGGTATTTGCAGAATTGCTTTTGAAGCAAGCTACTACAAAATGGTTAATCGGCTGGCGAGCAATCGCAAGAGCTACCGATGAGCGTAGTGTTATTGGAAGTATATTTCCACTTTCAGGTGTCGGAAATAACTGTCATTTAATATTCCCATCCAATGAAGTCAAGAGTAACCAAATAGCATGTTTAGTAGTTAATATCTCTGCAATTGTTTTTGATTTTGTAGCCAGACAAAAAATCGGAGGAGCTAATTTTAATTTTTTTATTCCCAAGCAACTTCCTATTCTACCGCCCGACTACTACACCAAAGCTGACTTCAATTTTATCGTCCCCCGTGTTCTTGAGCTAACCTACACCGCTCACGATCTGCAACCCTGGGCGCAAGATTTGGGTTACGATGGCCCGCCCTTTCCGTTTGACCCCGATCGCCGTGCCATACTCCGCGCCGAACTAGACGCCTGGTACGCCCGCGCCTATGGCCTAACTCGTGACGAACTGCGCTACATCCTCGACCCCGCTGACATCATGGGCGAAGATTACCCCTCCGAAACCTTCCGCGTGTTGAAAAACAAGGAATTGCGTGAATTCGGCGAATACCGCACTCAGCGTTTGGTACTGGAAGCATGGGACAAAATGGAGCGTGGTGACCTGGTGTGACAATTGCAATGAACGAGAATTCTTTATTTAACGTGTATATTGACGAGTCATGCCATTTGGA
>JBAXXH010000097.1:0-13232 GCA_037127995.1 Methylococcaceae bacterium
TCGCTAAGTGTAGTTTAAATCATTCTCATCTTGGCTGGGGTGCGGAATGTCGGTTGATAGATTCATTCCCAGAGATTTACGCAGAACTGTAAAGACCAGAATGGGGGAAATAGGTATAGAGAAGTCAATAAGAGATAGGATTCAAAATCATGCGCTAAATGATGTTAGCTCAACCCACTATGATCGTTACGACTACCTTATTGAGAAACGAAACGCCATTTTGACGTGGGAAAACTCACTAAGAGATTGTATTTTAAAATAACCCTAAAAAATCAATAGAGCTTATCCTACAAATCAAACTTTGCCCCATTACTCCTTAAACTTTCTTTTCTTTCCCGATAATCCGGTAACACCTTATCTACTTCATTCCAAAAAGCATCCGTGTGATCTCTATGACGCAAATGGCAAAGTTCATGCACGATGATATAGTCGATAATCTTGAGTGAGGCCATCATACACTTCCAATGAAATGCCAGTTTGCCATCTTTTGAACAAGAACCCCAACGATACCCCAAGTCTTTAACGGTTACTGATAGCGGATTAACAGCCACTTTAGCCGCAAAATAATCGACACGCGATTTTATGCGTTCCAGGCCTTTATCGGTAAAGAATCGCTCAAACAGAGCTTTAGCCGCCTCCTTACCTTCTTGGTCAATAATATATCGCCGCAAACAAAAACGACCGTTCATGAGTTTTAATGGCTCATCTTGGTCAGTAACCAGCGATAAGCGGTAAGAGCATCCCAGATATAAAAAACCTTCACCATTAACCCACTCACGCACCACCCGCGTAGTATTCATATCCCGCCATTCGGCAAGATTTCTATAGATCCATAGGCGCTTACTTTCGACAACCGCATCAACCTGATCAGCTGAAAAATGCTTGGGCGGACGAACGGTTACCAAGCCATCACGCTCAATCACAATATCGGTGGTTTTGCGGTCAGTTCCAGGTAGCAACTGATATTCAATGTCTCTAATGGTTCGTGAATTCATGTCCAACTTTTTAATAAATCATCATGACGATTTTTCGCCAATTTCATAATTTCAACTGCAATCCGCTCTCGGTTTTGCTTCAGCTCTTCTACGCCTGATAATAATACACAGTGCTTCAACTCGCTACGCATCTTTTTCTGCTTGTCTGGATTTTGCCAAAAATCGATACTGCCTATAGAATTTTGCAACTGCTCTACTACCTGTTCCATCAAGGTCTTAATGGCATTCTTTGATTCTGCCGGTACTATGCCGTCGGGAAATGATAGAGACACAATATAGGCATAAAATGTAGTCGCTTCCTTGCTCATGCCTTCCTCACCTGCCTGACGACCGGCAATAGCAACACCTCGTAGTTTTTCCAGTTCTTTTGCCAGTTCATTCCATTCTCCCTGGTGCTTCTCGATCAGGTTTTCAACTTTTTCTGACAGGCTCTTATAGAAGGACGGATCTTCATTAAAGTGAACAGTGCAGTGCTTTCGTATCGCATGTTCCATTTCACTGGCTTTCGCCTCGTCATTATCTCCAGCATGCTCATTTAGTTTTTGGATAAAATCTTCTGAGAGCAATTCAACCGGTGCTACTTTAGGATTTATACCTAAACTGATTAAATGTTCATTAATCAAACGCTTGACCTTTTCGCCTGCATCCCCTAATTGCAGGCTATTATCTTTGTAACGCTCTTTGGTTACCCGCAGGATATAACCAAACCGTTTAGCGGGTACTCTATAAGGATTTGCTGAAGAATGAGGTAAGATGACATCCAGACTTAGCAAAAACTTTTTAAAATACACCTCAAAATCAGCGCGTAATTTCTCATCCTTTAATAGTTTAACGGCGGCATGTACTACCGCAGCATCAGCCTGTACATCAGCCAACTCACCTTGTACAAAAGCGGTAATCTGATTAACCCCCGCTGCTTTAAAGTGCTGAAGTAAACGCTGATAACGCTCTTCCAAAATCGGTAGCTCTGAAGTAATGTTTTTTAAGCCATTGCTCAGCTCTTCCTGTTCCTCTGTTGCAGCATATAAGGTAAGCGCTTCGGTAAGATGATTTGCCAGGCCAATATAATCCACCACATAACCGCGAACCTTGCCTTTTTTAACTCGATTGACGCGGGCAATGGCTTGTAGCAAAGTATGCTCCCTGATTCTTTTATCGATATACATGACCTGCTCGATAGGCGCATTAAAACCGGTGAGCAGCATATCGCAAACAATCAAAAAAGCGATGCCGGTGTATTCTTTGTCAGGATCATTCAAGTCAAAGGGCTTGCAAAAATTTTCTACTGCATTCCAGGCTTTAGCCTGTTTACGGACTCGTGTAATAGAGGCCACTTCATTGGTACCATCAGAAGAGATAATGACAGCCGCCTTCAAGAAGGTAATCCGGGCAATCAGATCCGTATCAACTACCGCTTGTTCTTGCTCCAGCTTTAAGCGCTCAGCAAGGGCTTGTTCAATAAAAGTCTGATATCTAATTGCCGCAATTTTGGAATGACAAACCACTTGCGCCTTAAACCCATTCGGCAAAATATTATCGATATAGTGATTGACTAAATCACGGGCTATCGCTTCGATGCGCTTTTCTGCCTCCAGAATATCGCCGGTAGCACCGTATTTTTTCTTGATCGCCAACAACTCTTCATCCGTACGTTCTTTAAACAGGTCTTCAAATTTATTGTCAAAAGCCCCCTTTTCATTGAGTGCAGTATCGGCTGTTTTGCCTTCATACAAAATTTGCAACGTCGTCCCGTCATTAACGGCGTCCATCAACTTATAGCAATCGATATACTCACCAAAGCGTTTGACGGTTTTCCTTTCGCCATGCCGCTCAGTAATCAGCGGTGTGCCGGTAAAAGCGATGCGTGTGGCATTCGGAAAGGCTTCAAATAGATTATCGCCAAAATCAGAACCTTGGGTACGATGGGCTTCATCAATCATAAGAACAATCCGCTCAGAATCATTGACCACACCAAAGGTTTTTCCACTCGGTATGGCCTGATAACTGCCCAAGGCTTCTGCAACCATCTGCGGCAGATATTGTTTACGTTCCTGAAATTTATGCACCATGACCATGTTAATATCCGAGGTATCGGTACTTAAATGGCTGCGCAGGGACTTGGTATTTTCGATAATATTGACACGACCGCCAATTAAATTAGCGGACTCTCCCAACTGATCTTCCAGATCGGTACGGTCATTAACCAACAGTATTTTGAAGTCGCTCAAATCTTTTAAAGCGCGGAGCATACGGGCGACAAAAACCATGGTTAGGGATTTACCCGATCCCTGGGTATGCCAAACGACACCACTGCGTTCCATAGCATTTTTGCCTTGCCGTAGCCGCTCAATAATTTTATAAGCCGCCCTATATTGCTGATAACGACACACCACCTTAATACGCGGCCCGCCTTCGGTATCCATGAATACCGTACACGTCCGCAAAATGCGTAATAAGTTTTCCTTATTCAGCATGCCCTGGATTAATAATTCCTGTTCCCGCACGATGCCCAAAGGTGCCTCAAAATCGGCATAGTGCTCGGGCCAGACCGATTTCCAGGCATAAAACTGTTCTTCGCCCGAAGTGATCGTGCCATAATCGGTCTTCACGCCTTGGGTACGAATCAACAATAAACTACTATGAAACAAGCGTGGCTCGCCTTCCTTTAAACCGGCTTCATGCGTTTCCCGTCGCGCATTGCGATAACGCTGTAGTTGAACAAAGGCCTCGTACATAGGATTGGCACAATTAACACTCCCTATTTTGCACTCAACTATTCCTAACGGTATGCCGTTCACCAGCAGGACAATATCGGGAATAATAAATTCTTTCACACAACCTGGCGTATCGACTCGAAACTGATTGATGGCGTGAAACTGATTGTTTTCAGGCTGGGAAAAATCAATTAATTTGACCACAGGATCTTGCTCGCCCGTCACTTCATTAACATCAACCTGCGCCTTAAATAACAAAGCCTGAATGGCTTCACTCGCTTCCAGTAAGGTACGATTAGGCTGACGCAACAGTTGGTCACGTAAATCATCCAGTTGTTTGTCAGTCAGCCATGCTTTGTTGTCTTCGGTACGGTTAATGGCTCGCACGGATTCACGAAACACCTCAGGTAACAACCATTCGCGAAAGTGGGTGCGCAAACTGAGGGTCGGATCAGTAGGAATCATCTGACAACCCTGATCAATAACTGTCCAGCCTAAAGATTTAAGTTGGTTAAGGAAGGGTTTTTCAACTTCAGAGTATTCAGACATTGCTTATCACAGGCTGTTGGTAGCAGATTGTACTGCGTTTAAATGAGCTGCGGTCACAGCGAAGACTTTGGCGCATCGTCACCCATAAGGACCGGGCCGCCATCTTTCCAGATCACAGCGTAGTGGCCGAGTCGCTTTTTTTTGTCCAGGTTTTTGCTGACGGCTGCTTGCAACGCTTTAAGTATGGCTAACGCTTCCGGAGAGGGTGGGACAGATTTAATGATCATGGGTTGGTCTGCTTAAGAAGATGCTGGTAATAGGGGGTATGAACGATACTGCGCAACTCGCCTTGTTGTTCAAATATCAATTCAGGTAGCGCGTCGATGTTTATGTAGCAACGGCAATTATCCACGGCAAAGCTGAAGACTTCAAACAGATTGCTCAGGCTGCGGCCAAAGCGCCGTTCAATGTCCGCCGTGGGAATGTGGTGGCCACCGTGCGCCACCCGTTCGGCCACGCGTAGCCGGGACATTTCAATGCTCGGCAGCGCCAGATAAATGAGTTCAATCCGCCAGCCGTCGGCATGTAAGCGACGCACCATTTTTAGATAGCTACGCCCGGCCAATGTAGTCTCAAACGCAAAATCTTCGCGTTGTTGAATGCGGGCTTCAATTTCTGCCAGAAACAAACGGCTGGCGGCCAGTAGCTCACGCTCGGGTGCCAGCGGCGATAAACCCGCCGCAATCAGGTCGGCATTGACGAAGCGGGAACACTGCGCCACCTGCGGCAAATACTCCAGCGCGAAGGTGGTTTTACCGGCACCATTAGGCCCTGCGATAATCCAGCAAGTCGGCATCAGGCAGGCTCCTGGTCGAACTCGTCAATTTTGACCGGAACTTTTCCGGTTAAGAGGTCGTGCATTAAACCTGACTTTTCCATTATGAGTTTTTGATTGCGCTTTTTTTCTACTTGAATTTTATCGGCAACTTTCATTATTTTATCAGTAATCATTTTTTGTTCTTCGACACTGGGTTTTGGAATGATTAGCTTTTTAAAATTACTTGAATTTATCCTTGGTCTAGTAACGCCTTGCTCGTATTTTCTAATCTGTACTCTTGCGGGTTCTGTATTCAAATAGAGCATGACAAAAGGATTTTCTGCTTCATCAACCTTACACCTCAGTCTAAAACAGTCGGCTTTATTTATTGCCGGCGGTAAATTTTCTGGATACAGGCAAGCCCGACCAACTGGGTATCTGTCTTCTCCAAGCCCTGCAATCAAAATATCTCCCGATAAAACTTTATTACGGTATAGAAAAGCCGCATGACTACCTGAGACATACGCCCTATCATTATCGTTATAACTAGTAGCCTGAATGTTTTGCAATCGAACAACTCTTATACCTGGATCAATTACATAATGCTCTGTTTTAAGGTTTGAACCAAACGGGCCATCTATTAAAGATTCCATAATTGAACTTATCGAGTCAAATTCCCACTCTACAGGAATCCAGCCTACCGCCGTCTCATAGTAAAGTTCTGGATCTTGTTCGCGGGGTGGGCGCAATTTGCCATCGGCGGTAACGCCACGCGTAAACAGGTCGTGCATTAAACCGGCTTTTATTTTTTGATATTTAGCTATGAGTGATTCGGTTGCACTTATTGAATCATCTACAGCATCCAAGATTTCAATGATTTTATTCTGTACATTTTTTTTAGGGACATCGATTAATAGTGATTTTACAACTCCTTTCCTAAGATGCTTCAAACCACTTCCTTCAAACCCTATATACTCGATTTTAGGCAATAATTGCTGTATTTTTCTAAATAAAAATCTAGTCTGAACATCTTCGCGTTGTGATCTAAAGCACCATGTATCTGTTGAATAGGCATACTTTCCATGTCCATAATTTACACTGGCAACTCCGCCTGTGCCCATTATGATGGCTGATTTTTCTTGTAACCATAAGTTTATGGTTCGCACCTCAGCACTTGAACAAAAAAAATTGTAATGCCCACCAACTTCCGCTGCTGATGCAGGAAGTAAAGATTTAGGAAGCTCTGTAATTAAATTTCCTAACTTTATTTGGTCAACAGCATCACTCATAACCCAACTCCACCAAAAACGCCTGCAACTCTTGCGCGGTTTGATCTCGTTCCCTTTCGATTTCCTTGGCCGTTACCGCATATTTACTCCAAATATTTTCAATCGCCGCGACACATTGCCTCTGATCAGCTCTCAAATAAGCCTGATAGGTGTCCAGCAAACTCTGTCTTAATCTAGCAATAATAACCACACGGGCCTCGTCCTTGCTGATTTTAGCCCGCGCTTGCTCGATTAATTCTTGTTGTTTATTTTCGATGGCTCGGCTGTCAGCTTTTAAGGTTTTGGCTTCATCTTCCAGATTTTTATGCGCTTCCAGGCGTTTTTCAAGCGCTACCGCCAACGTTTTTGCCAGTTGACCTGCTTCCATCGCCTGCTCAACAATGCTCATCCATTCCGATTGCAAACCCACTTCTTGCGTCAAATCCAGAATGCGCTGGCCGTTGGCAAACACAACATTCTGTAAGCCAAAACCTTCGGTGCAGTAATAACTTTTATTGGCACTCTTGGGCAGCAAACCCGCCACTTTTATTTCGGTAAAAATATCGCCAGCCGCCGCCTTGAGCGTTTTTAACTGCGCCTTCCATTCGGCATTGAGATTTTTAAGCTCCTCTTTTAGGGTTTTAACTTCACTACCGGGTAACACGCCGGTTTCTTCACTGTCGTCAAAATCCTCTTCATCGGCACTGGCAAACAAGGCTTGTAACTCCGCCAGGCGAACGCCGTTTTGCTCCATTTTCTCCAACACCTCGGGGAATTGGCTGATCAGAATATCGTAGTCCGGAATCAGTTCCGGCCCCCAACCGCTGGCAGCTATCGATTTTAAATCAGCTTTAAGCAGGTTGATGTAGTTGGCAAAGGCACCGCGTACTTGATAGTCCGTTAACAGATTTTGCTTGCCTAGTGTTATGCCTATGCTTTTAAGTAGAGCGCGACGCAGGGCGTAAACGTTGCCCATTAACTCACTGTGGTTGCCAGGATCAGGTGCCAGTGCTTCAATAGAGAGACAATTATCCTGCCACCAGGCTTCAACTTGTTGCATGAAGGTTTTCTGGCACTCAATAACACCGCTAAAAGTGCCTACCTGTGCGGAAATCTGACGTTTATCAGCGATTGCCTTACTTAAATCATGATACGTGGCGTCACCGGCACGCGGCACAAAACAGCTTTCACGCAAGCCCTGATAGTTACCCCAGAAATGTGCCAAGGCATCGATCTCGGCACTGGGTACGCCGCCGTGTAAATGCGCATACACGTCCTGAGGCTCCGGCGGTGGTGCGTTATCAACGTAACGACGGATATTGCAGTTATAGTCTTCATCAGCTATTTCTTCTAACGGTACCCGACGTGCATAAGCCGGCAGGTCTTTACCTTCACGATAGACTTGGATGATTTTGTCTATATCTTCGGGGCGCAAATGGTTCTGGGCTTTACCTTCCCGATATTCGCGGTCCGCATTAATAAACAACACCTGTTTACGTTCAGTTGCACCGGCTTTGTTCATGACCAGAATACAAGCAGGTATGCCGGTGCCGTAAAACAAATTACCCGGCAAGCCAATAACGGCTTCCAGATAGCCTTTATTGATAAAGTATTTACGTGCTTCCCGTTCTTCACCCCCTCGAAACAAGACGCCGTGCGGCATAACGCTGGCTAATTTGCCGTCAGCTTTAAGTACAGACAGCATGTGCTGTACAAACATAAGATCGGCTTTCTTGCCTTTTTCCGGCATCCATACAGGAAAGCGACCAGAAAACTTCATGTCTTTTTTTGTGTAGTTTTGGCTAAACGGCGGATTAGCGACTACACGGTCAAAGCGTTTCAACTCGCCATTGTCAGCAAGATGATCCGGATTTTTCAGGGTATCTTCCTGACGAATATCTGCATGAGAGATACCATGTAACAGCATATTCATTTTGCAGATAGACCAGGTGGTGCCCATTTTTTCCTGTCCGTATAGAGCCAGATCTGAAGAATCGCCACCACATTCGCGGATATAATCGCGTGCCTGGATCAACATGCCGCCGGAACCGACGGTAGGATCATAAACGCTCATATTAGGTTGTGGATCGCAAATCTCAACGCAAACGCGCACCACTTCGGCAGGGGTGTAGAATTCACCGGCTTTTTTACCTGCCGAATCGGCAAAGTATTTGATCAGCCATTCATAAGCCGAACCCAACAGATCGGGAAACTCAAAGTCCTGGTCACGCAAGGGGATTTTTTCAAAATTCTGAATAAAATCAATTAGGGTGTCATCGTCTAAGGTACGTTGGCCGATTTTCTTGTTAAAGTTAATGCTTTTTAAAACGTCTTGCAAGGCATCAATATTGTCTTCTTCAATCGCTTCCAGGGCTTTATTTAAACCGCTGCCGACATTTTCTTTCAAATGCTTAACCGCACTCCAGTGTGCCGTTGAGCGAACATAGAAATATTCACCAGAAAAATTATCCCTATCGATTAATATTTCTTCTATATCAACATCAGAAAGACCTTGCTCTTGTCCTTCTTTTCGCAGCTGTTCACAACGTTGATCAAATAAATCACTGGCACGCTTGAGAAACAACATACCGAAGATGTACTCTTTGTATTCACTGGCATCCATATTGCCACGAAGATCATCACAGGCAGTTAACAAAAGGCTTTCTAAGCGTGAGAGGGTTAGTTTCATATTAATTTCAAATAGGTAAGTTGGAATCATTATAATTCATATTCATTTTTCCTATTTTTTAGATTGCCCATAGAGACTTTGAAAGTAATTGTTGTTCATCACGAAAACCGGAAATAGATTGTTCGATATCCACTATTTTTTTAAACTCATTGATAATTTTATGTTGCTCTTCCTGAGAGGGAACAGGAATTGTAAAGCTTGCACCAGATAAAGGCTTAATTGGTACGGCACATACATATTTGCCAAATGGGGTAAAGTCACAATCCTATTTGATTTTTCAATGCTAAACAGTCTCGGAAAATCTGCCTATCTACACTCACCGAAAAATACCATTTAGCCCCCCCCTTTGATTAGAAGCGCAGACCAGAAGCGATTCAACACTCGATGCCAGTAAGGCAACGATGGAACGGTTGCTGCGGACGGGCGCAACAGAGGCGGTGACCACGATCAAAACAGAGGTGGACGCCTCATTAAACCGTATCAGCCACCCTATCAAGGACGCCAACCGTATCGGCCTAATGAACCTGGCCGCCTCTTGTATCACTCTGCTGGCAGCGGCGGTATTGTTATGGACAACGACACAGCCCTGAGTAGTGGAGTCGCCTGAGGATATTAAACCCGGTTACAACTGAAGCTCCGAGACGGAACGCGAGAGCGACCTGAAAAATCCGTGCAGAGAAGGAAAATAGCAGATAATTTCATCGGCTATGAATAAAATAACTAAACTGTTGTTACAAAACCATTCATGGCCAACCCGGATTGTCAGCTAAACGAAGATATTGGAAAATACTTTAACGTACAAATTTTTTCCTGATTCTGCCTCTCTACGCACAAGCCTTGACAACGCCAGGCTTTTTTAGTCTTATCCCGGTAAAAAGTAGGTAATAAGCTCGTTTCAACATTATCCGTGAAGTAGCTATGAATAGATCCTTTATCCTTTGTTCTCTCGTGCTTGCCTGTGCGTCCATGACTTCGCAAGCGGCCGTGCCGGAACTTGATCTCACAGTAACCATAAATCCAGGCGTGAATGACTTCTCGGCCGAGGCAATTCTTGTCGTAGAGGCCAGTAAAAAGTATGTCTTTGGGCTTGCCCCCGGATTGGACGTTGATGCTGCCGAGGTAGATGCGGTTGCTGTCCCTGTCCGTAAAATCGGAAATGCCGCTCAGCCCCGCTTTGAACTCAAGCTGCCCAAGCAATTTTCGGCACATCAATTGAGAATTCGCTATCACGGACACCTGTTAAAACTTGATCCGGCCTCTGACCATCGCGATACCCTCGCGCCCTTGCCACCCATGGCGTCTATCGAGGGTAGTTTCTTACCCGCCGGGAGCGGCTGGTACCCGGAGCCGGGAAAGTTTTTTACTTATCGGCTGTCTGTCCAAACATCTGCTGAGCAAATAGCGGTGGCACCGGGCACGCCAAGCCACGAGGCGTTAAAGGGGGGATACCCGCAAGGCCGTATTCGTCATGGATCACCCGATTGAAGGCATCGATCTCATGATAGGGCCTTACGTCTTGAAGGAGCGTGTCGTTTCCATCAATACCGCTACTGTTACGTTGCGAACCTATTTTCATCCCGATATCGCCGATCTCGCCGAGGGTTACCTGGATGCTGCAACGACCTATCTGACCCGTTATTCAAACCAGATTGGCGCGTATCCCTATAGCCACTTCAGTATCGTGTCCAGCCCCTTGCCAACAGGACTCGGCATGTGTTCACTGACCTACCTTGGCCGCGATGTACTCAAACTACCCTTCATCAAAACCACGTCTCTGGGTCATGAGGTTCTGCATAATTGGTGGGGTAATGGCGTGTTTGTCGATCCGGGCCAGGGCAACTGGTCGGAAGGTCTCACGACTTTTATGGCTGACTATGCGTTTAAAGAGGATGAGGGGGCTGAAGCGGCAAAAGCTATGCGCTATGGCTGGCTACGCGATAGACAAGCGCTCCCTCGGGGTGAAGAACAAGCGCTGTCCAGCTTCCGGTCACGGCATCATGTTGCCTCGGCTAATGTCGGCTACGGTAAAGCGGCCATGCTGTTCCTTGCTTTGCGTAACCGAATCGGTAAGGAGAACTTTACGGCGGCTCTACGTCAATTTTGGCTTCACTCTCAGTTTAAAGAGGCCAGCTTTAACGACCTGCGCCTAGCGTTTGAAAAGAGCTCGGGCCAAGATTTATCCAGTTTCTTTGCGCAGTGGCTCAACCAGACCGGCGCTTACCGGTATTCATTGAACTCGGCATTTTTTGACGGCAAAAAATTACACGTAACCCTCGCCCCGTCACTTCCTAACCAGAACATGCGCCTGCCGCTGCGAGTCTATTCCGCCGAAGCTCAGGAAGACTTCTTTTTAGACCCCACCGGCAAACAGTTTACAGCCCTGTTAACGCCCGGATTACCGCCGCTCACACTAGCCATAGATCCCGACTTTACGGTTTGGCGGGCGCTTGCCCCGGAAGAAGCGCCCCCTATTCTCCGCGAGGCGGTTGTCAGCAAACGTTTGGCCTTGCTGGTGTTAAACGATAAACTGGCAACAGCGGCGCTGGCATTTACCAAAGCATTCGCCGAAGGTGAGGTAGTAAAGCGATCAATACGGCAAGCCATGAAGGAAAAATTTGTCATCGTTTTTGGCAAGGCACAAGAGCTCGACGCTTGGCTGTCACGCAGCAAACTACCGCCTCGACCAACGGTCGTTGCAGAAGGCGATACGCAAGTATGGATGATCAACCCTCCCACTCAACATGTTCTCGTGGTTTCAGTTCCTGATCAGGATGATAAAGCGCAGCTGTCGCTTGCGACAGTTGGCAAACGCTTGCCGCATCTGGCACGATACGCTTGGGTAACCTTTGAGAACGGACAAACCCGGCTTCGAGGGACTTGGCCGGTAGCGTCGCCACACACATTAATTAAAGCTAAATGAGGATAGCTACCCATGAGAGACGTAGACGAGCTCTTTACTGCGCTGGCAAAATCAGCTTTCCGCAGAAAATTCCAGCTCCAGGGTAAAGACCTTGAGTATCTCCATAACAAAGGATTGACCACCGTTCTTAGCCATGCCAACGACTTTATTACTAAGCGACTAGTGCCTGCGTTTCCTGAAAAAGACGGTAAGCAAACACCGTTTCGTGGGCACCCTGTATTTGTTGCACAACATGCAACGGCCTGTTGCTGTCGTGGCTGTCTGGAAAAATGGCATCGAATTCCCAAGGGCGTTCTTTAAGCGTTGATGAGCAGACTTACATTATCAACGTATTGAAATATTGGCTTCTGGAAGCATTACACCGCTATGAAATCAACCAATAGCGTAAACTAAAACTAATCTGATCACTTAGGCATCTGTTTAAGCGACTCAACCCTATCAACTCAATAGAGGTATTTATGCTTGTATTCCTTGAACATCTCATTGTAACAGCCGTCTTATTACTGCTCGTGTCCAACCTCGTCCGCGGCGTTTATGTGCAGGATTTTGGATCTGCACTCGTGGGTGCGCTTGTTCTCGGTTTCGTGAATGCCGTTGTGCGACCGCTGATGGTACTGCTCACGTTGCCGTTCACGATTCTTACCTTTGGGTTCTTTCTTTTGGTGGTCAACGCGCTTATGCTTTGGTTAATGGCAGCGCTGGTGTCGGGCATCCGTGTTCAAGGTTTTGGGCCCGCATTGCTGGGGAGCTTGGCGCTTACGCTGCTCAATCTTGCCGTCGAGCATCTCATATAACAAGCGCTACCCTTAAACTTTTTGTAAAATTAAGTGCCCGATTTGGGCCCTAATAAACGTCAATCAGAGGAAATAAGAGGCCTCAGGTTAATCAAATAAACTAACCATATCATCAGCATGGGCAGATGGAACGGATGCCATCATTGAGAGAATGGCTAAAAGGACAACGCTTTTTATTGAAGAAGCGCGAAAATCAGTCTATAAGAATGACTCGGCAATCAATTGCGAAGAATGCGGCGATCCGATACCAGAAAGTCGAAGAAAGGTTATTGCCTTCCCGCCCTCACCACCTGCAAAGCTATCAGTTATTCTTGCAAATGGGATCACTCGGAACCCGAGCAGAATCCCAGACCACTTCAGAAACAACCGGCGATTAATGCGCATTGTAATTCACCCCCATATCGGTTTTGTAATGTGAAACCAATAGCAGACGCACTATCGAAAAGGGTGACTGAACTAAAGAATTTATAATGATTTTCAATCATAGCAAATACTTAGGAACGAGCACGAAATAACTTGAGCAACTTATAAAATTGCCGCTTCAGG
>JBAXXH010000098.1:0-13213 GCA_037127995.1 Methylococcaceae bacterium
CGCTAAGTGTAGTTTAAATCATTCTCATCTTGGCTGGGGTGCGGAATGTCGGTTCTAACAGGATTTCATCACCCTTCAAGCCCTTCGGGTAGCCGCTGCCATCCAGGCGTTCATGATGCTGCAAGGCAATCCGCGCTACCGGCCAGGGGAAATCAACATCCTTCAGCACATTATAGCCCGCCATTGGGTGGACTTTTATCAGTTCATATTCGAGTGCGCTAATTTTCCCCGGTTTGGTGAGTATTTCGACTGGAATGGACGTTTTACCCACGTCATGCAAATAACCGCCCACTTTCAAGCCCTCTAATTGCAAATCGTCCAGCCCAAGCTCTTTGCCGATGGCAACGGCGATTTCCGCCACCCGCCGCTCATGGCCGGCCGTGTAGGGATCGCGCATTTCGCTCAAGGTGGTGACCAAGCCCACGGTTTGCATGAAGGCGATTTGCAATTGCGTGGCGTAGCGCTTAATCTGCTCTTCGGCAACTTTCTTGTCCGAAATGTCCTGCATCAGCCCGATGATAGCGATACTGCCATGATAAGGGGCTGTCGAGGTGTTCATGCCAACATCGACCATCGTACCATTCTTGTGCAGGGCACTGCACACGTAACTTTCGGCCTTAACCACCCCCCGCTTCAGATTGAGCAGATGATGTTCGACTATGCGCCGATCCTTATCGACAATAATCTCCAGCGGGTCACGGCCAAGTAATTCATCACTGGTCGGGTAACCGAGAATATCAGCAAAGCGCGGATTGACGTAGGTGAATTTTCCTTCCTGAATGATATAAACACCGGCGATGGATTGTTCGACCAAAATGCGGAAGCGTTCCTCAGAATTTTTTAGGCTTGACTCGTGCTGTTTGCGCTCGGCTTCATGGGCGAAGTTATCCAGCGCAAAGCTGATGTCCTCCGCCATTTCATTTAGCAACTGGCGCGCTTCCGGGTCAAACGCCTTGGCTTCCTTGGCGAACAGCGTAAAGACGCCTACCGGGTTGTCGTTCCTGTGTAAGGGGATTGCCGCCAAGGAACCCCATTGGTAGCGTTTACCGTAGTTGCGCCACTGACCGGTGGACGGGTCTTGCTGGAGATCTTGGCACCAAAGCATCCGGTTGTCCCGAACGGTGGTGCCAATGGGGTCATGGCCGGCCAGATCATCTGGATCTAACGGAATCCTGGTGTTTTGCAGAAGCTCCGTTGCAGCGCCATAAGAGGCAACCGGAATAATGTGTCGGGTGGCGTCATCCACCAATCCGATCCACGCCGTTTTCATGCCGCCATATTCTACCACAGTGCGGCAGATTATCGGGAATAAGTCGGCCTCGTTGACGCTGCGCATGATGGCTTGATTGCATTGGCTCAAGGCGAGATAAAGATTGGAAAGGCGTTTTATTTCGAGTTGCTGGGCTTTATGTGCGGTAATGTCGCGCATGGTGGTCATCAGTACTTTTTTGTCATCCAATTCCAAGGGAACCATGGAGGAATCGATGAAAAACTCCCCCCCCCCCCCCGGAGAACAAGTCCATTCAAAGCGGTGGCTACCATTCCTGAAAGCCATGGCGATATGCTGGTTAAGCAAAGCCAACGGATCTTCACCGGCAGCCGGGCTGCGCATATAAGTTAAGATAGGATATTGGGCTAACAGCTCCGCACGGGTGGCGCAGCCAAACATGTCCAGCGCGGCCGGGTTGCAATCAATAAAACGATGCTCGTCCTGGATCAGGATCGCATCGGCGGATGACTCGAATAGGATACGGAATCTCGTTTCTGACACCAAAAGGTCATGCGTTGCCTGCGTGCGCTTTACCAGTTCCTGATGTCTTTCGAGGGCTTGCCTGATGGCGTTGGGTAGCCGCGACAACCTGTCCTTGATGATGTAATCGGATGCGCCATTCTTTAAGGTTTCTATGGCAGTCTCTTCACCCATGACGCCGGTAACGAAAATAAAGGGGGTCAGCGGATTTTTTTCCCGGGCAAGCGCCAGCGCCTGCAGGCCGTCAAATTCCGGCAGCTTGTAGTCGGCCAGGATAAGGTCGGGCTTAAATTCCTCCAGTTGGGCTATAAACTGGGCGCGGGTTTCAACCCGCAACAAAGTGGCATCAAGCCCCGCCTTGCGCAGCACATGCCCGACCAGTTCAGCATCAGCCGGGCTATCTTCCAGATGCAGAATGCGTAATAATGTAGTCATGGTCTAGCTTCCGATTAGCGGGGCTTTGTTGATGATTATCCAGTAAAGGCCAAGCTCCGCCACGACTTTCATAAACTCATTGAAGTCGACCGGTTTGGACACAAAACTGTTGGCACCCAGTTTATAGCTGGAAATTACATCCTGCTCTTCGGTGGAGGACGTCATTATCACCACGGGTATCATTTCAGTTTCAGGATTGGCGCGGATGGCTTTTAACACTTCCAGGCCGTTTACTTTGGGCAGGCGCAGATCCAGCAACACCAGCCTGGGCTTATGGTTGATGCGCGTTGCGTAAGCTCCGCGCAGGAACAGAAAGTCCAGCGCTTCCGCACCGTCCTTCACCCATTCCACGCTGTTGGCCAGATTGTGTTTTGTCAATGCCCGTAGGGTCAGTTCGGCATCATTGGGATTGTCTTCCACCAGAAGAATATCGATTTCATCTTGCTTATTCATATTTTGGCTCCGTAGGCTATTTGTTGATGGTTGATGGCAGGGCAAACCAGAAAGTGGCCCCTTCGCCTAGCTGGCCCTCTGCCCAGACCCGGCCGCCGTGTTTAATGATAAAGCGTTTGACGATAGCCAAGCCAACGCCGGTACCCTCAAATTCGGTCATACTGTGCAGGCGTTGAAAGAGGACGAACAGCTTGTTAGCGTAAATCATATCAAAACCAACACCATTATCGCGGACAAAATAAATGTTTTCCTGCCCTTCTCTGGTGCCGCCCATCTCGATAACGGCAGGTTCGCGGCCACGCGTGAACTTGATGGCATTGCCAAGCAGGTTCTGGAGCACTTGACGAAGCGCTGTAATATCGGCGGTGGCCGCCGGTAAATCGGTCAAGCGGAAATCAATAGTGCGTCCTGTCCTGTCGGCCGCCAGCCCGTCCCACACTTCCTGTGCCAGCGCCTTCATATCGGTTCGGCTGGTCAGCATTTCATGTCGGCTGGCGCGGGACAGCAACAGGATGTCCTCAATCAGTTGGCCCATCTTCTGGGCGTTGTCACTCACTATTTGAAACAGCCGCTGGCCTTCGGCATCCAGTTGGGCCGCATAGTCTTCGCGCAGGATGGTGGCAAAGCCATCGATGGCGCGAAGCGGGGCGCGCAGATCGTGGGAGATGCAGTAGCTGAAGCTTTCCAGCTCAGCGTTGGCGGCTTTAAGCTCCGCAGTGCGTTCCAGCACGCGCTGCTCCAACTCGTCATTAAGTTTGTGGATCTCCTTTTGGGCCATATAGCTCTGCTGTCGCGCATTCAGGAGCGGGGCGACTTGCTTGGCAATAGTATCCAGGGTGTTTATGTCGGCTTCTTTGTAATCCGTCTCCTTGTTGGCCACTTGAAAGAGGCCGATGGCTTCACCCTGGAACAGAATCGGCATGCTGATGTGCCTTTGAATGCCGACATGACCCTCGGGTATATTGGTTGAAGCTTCGTTGGAGCAGACAACCCTCTTTTCCCTTAAGGCGGTTGGCCAACTGCTGTCCCCCCAGGTTTCCCGTGGAAATATAATAGTCTTCTCGGGAACCTGGCACTTGTCCCAGATTTGCCGGGTCATGGTCGGTACCAACAAATCGCCGGCTTCATCAATGTATCCGAAAACACCGAATGGACTGTGCATTACGGATAAGACAACCTTTAACACCTCATTGAACATCTCGTCATGAGCAACCATGGCGAAGACAGCGGCGATGAGGCCATTAATTGACAGTGCTTCTTGATACCGTTTGAGGTCAGTCACATCACGCGCGGCAGCAAACACTCCGGCGACTTCACCCATTGGATTCCGGAAAACGCTGGCGTTGTACATTACTTCGGTAATCTTTCCTGAAACATTGCGGATGGCCAGTGGGTAGTCGGTGACACGGCCTTGCGCAAACACCATTTGATAGCCCGCCTTGGCTTGGTTCGGGTCGGTAAAGTAATCGCTGAAATCACTGCCGATGAGTTGGCCCCGTTCTACGCCGGTCACCTCCATGGTAGCCTGGTTAACGTCCATGATCTTGCCTTCCGGGCTGATGGTCACCAGCGGATCAGGACTCGCTTCAAGCAGGCTGCGGGCATATTGGGAGGCCACATTTTGAGAAGCAATTACTTCCAGTTTTTTGCGTTCAGTGATGTCGTGGAAATATCCGGCAAGATATTCGTCGCCTTGATACGACAGATAGTTCGCCGACGCCTCGACCGGAACTTCCCTGCCGGAGGCGACCCGGTGGCTAGTCTCGAATAAGAAACCTTTCCTGGTTTTAATCTCTTGCCATAAAGCGTCAAGATCAGCCTTATCCTTGAGGTTGGGATTCCAGTCGGGTATGCGCAATTTCAGCAGCTCCTCGCGCTCCCTGCCAAAGTGCCGACAGGTGGCATCGTTAACAAATACGAACCTGAAATCCTGTTTCGGACTGATCAGGAAGACGCAGTCCGAAGTTAACTCGAACAGGCTATAGAACAGCCCCAACTTATCTTCTGTCAGTTGCCTTTGTTGAATCTCGGCTTGGAGTTTAGCGGGGCTGGCTAAAGACAATAGCCGGGGGGTTGCCCAAAACATCACCACGGCGGCGGCGACCGAAATAACTGCGGTAAAGGCTTTGATCCAGCCATCCAGCCAATAGAAAGGTATCCAGATGGTGATGGCCGAGAGTAAATGTGTGGTGCCGCAGGCGATGATAAATCCGGCAAACAGGGCAAACATCCACGGATAAGGCAAGTCTCCACGCTTCCGGATAAAATAGACAAGTGCCAAGGGCATGGAAAAATAGGCAAGGGTGATTAGCAAATCCGAGCTAACGTGCAGCCAAAGTAGTGCAGGGCTCCATGACAGGCAATAGCCGTGGGGAATAAAGCCTTTAGCGCCAAAAAAGTCAATGAGTGCTTGCATTGGGTCAGGTATAGGATGAAATGTGGGTTTTTTTGGGTGATTTCTTATTATGCCAGAAGTGTAACGGAGTTTATAGCCCCGTCACTCATGTTTTGTTTGTGTTGAGGTCTTGAAAGGTTTCGGTCTGGGTTGCAAACCCCTGCCGACTTTTTGTTCCCACGCTCCAGCGTGGGAATGCTGCTCGGGACGCTCCGGAGCCGTAACCATTAAATCCTGACAGAACAGACCGTTATGGGCAGTAGTCGTGACGCTATTACCGAGAATGCAGCCAGAAGCGCTTCAGTTGCGTATACGCTGAACCATAACAGCAAAAAATCTGGTATTCAGTCACCTCTCTGGTAATATATTCTTAGTGCATTGTTATTGGGAATCGTAATCATGCTTGCTAAATTGACTAGTAAAAACCGACTTACCCTACCAAAAGCGCTTGTGAGATCGCTTGGAAGGGCCTGAGTATTAGGATGTCGAAGTTGAAAATGGTCGGATCATGCTTACTCCCGCGCACATTCAACAAGCCGATGCTGTGCGTGCGAAATTGGCAGTATTGTTCATGCAGGCCATTGAATTAGAAGTGCAGCTTGAAATGACGGGCAAAAATAGCTGCCTGAGATTTATAAAAAATGGTTTGGAGTAGCACCCGCACTGCCTTGGAATTTTGCAATATTTACGCGAACCTTTATTAACTTCGATTCCTGTTTTAACCGAAGCCTTTCATTTGTTACTGCCTGGGACTAAAGGGGCGTTGGCCTTGGATTTCGGGCGGGATGGGTTATTTAACCCGCCTCGGACGCTTAAATGCTGATGCGACAACAGATATGTCACCATGCCCAAGAAATTGCGACGGGGCGAACACCCCGTCGCGCTTTGAATTTCTATCTGGTTATCTTGGGTATATTATTTTTTGCAGGGTTTCAAATGTTACTGACTATTTATGATGTTTTTATTTTATGTTTGAAATTATATTGTTACCTGCGCGTAATGGTTGAATGGGAATAAACCCAAGCGCAGATGAAGCCTGGATGCGTTATGCCTTCAGGTTGGCACAACGCGCTGAACAACAAGGAGAAGTGCCCGTTGGGGCGATAGTTGTTAAAGATGATCTTTGTATTGCTGAAGGTTGGAATGTGCCCATTACAACGCATGACCCGACGGCGCACGCCGAGATGGTCGCGTTGAGAAAAGCGGGGCTGGCTTTGGAAAATTACCGGTTGTGTGACGCTACCCTCTATGTGACGTTGGAACCTTGTGTTATGTGTATGGGAGCCATCAGTCATGCGCGGATAAAACGCCTGGTTTTTGGCGCGTTTGACTCCAAGAGGGGTGCGGTTTGTCATGCGTTGAGTCTTACCGATGCCAGTTTTTTAAATCATCGAATTGACTGGGTAGGAGGCGTTTTAGAAATGGAATGTTCGGAATTGTTAAGCAGCTTTTTTCGGGCCAGGCGCTAACGATAGAACAGTAAAAAATTGTCCACGAAAGGCACGAAAAAATAAAGACAAGGGTTAACTCAGTAAAAGTAACGTGAAGCGTGACGGAGCTTTCACCCCGTCACGCTTCACGTTTTGAGCCAAGCTGTTCACTACTTGCGTACAAAAATGAAGGCTGCCAACATATTTTCGTGCTTTTCGTGGATAAACTCATTTTTTAGGGTGAATGCTCACAACATCAGTTCTCGAATCAAGATTCCTCCCGCCATTGTTTGTAGGTGTTAATCAGCGCATTAGTTGAGCAATCATGGCCGGTAATAACTTCATTGTTCTGAAGTTCGGGCAATATAACACCGGCTAATATTTTGCCTAGTTCCACGCCCATTTGATCAAATGAATTTATGTTCCAGACGGCACCTTGAACAAAAATTTTATGCTCATAAAACGCCAATAGCGAGCCCAATGTTTTGGGTGTCAATTTTTTAAACAGGAAAGAATTTGATGGTTTATTGCCGTCAAATACTTTGGATGCTACCAAAACTGTATCTGCCTGTTCGGTCGGCGTGAGATCCTTTTTGACTTCTTCAGCGGTTATGCCGTTGACTAGCGCTTCTGGCTGGGCAAGAAAGTTTGATATTAAAATGTCGTGATGTTTTGGCAGCTTGTAATGACTGTTTGCCGCCGCCAAAAAATCGCAGGGTATGAGTTTGGTGCCTTGGTGAATGAGTTGGTAAAAGGCATGTTGACCATTGGTGCCCGGTTGTCCCCAAATAATCGGACCGGTGTTGTAGTCAACTTTTTCACCCTGCAAATTAATGCTTTTGCCATTGCTTTCCATATCGCCTTGTTGAAAATAATCGGCGAAACAGCGCATGGATTGATCATAAGGCAGCAAGGCATGAGATTCAGCGTTGAAAAAATTGTTATACCAAATTCCCAGTAAGGCCATAATTACCGGTATGTTTTGTTCGTAAGGCGTATTACGAAAGTGACAATCGGCTTCATAAGCACCTTGCAATAGTTCTTCAAAATTATCCATCCCGACATATAAGGCAATGGATAGGCCGACTGATGACCAAAGCGAATAGCGACCGCCTACCCAGTCCCAAAATTCAAACATGTTGTTGGTATCGATGCCAAAGTTGGCGACATTTTCCGCATGGGTTGAAATAGCCACAAAGTGTTTGGCAATAGTGAGCGGGTCTTTTGCGCTATCAAGAAACCATTTTTTTGCAGAGCTTGCATTCATCATGGTTTCTTGGGTATTAAAGACTTTGGAAGCGATAATAAAAAGCGTGGTTTCAGCCGATAAGGGTTTTAATGCTTCAACAATATTCGCCTGATCAATGTTGGAGACATAATGCACCTTTAATGCGTCCGAGCTATAAGGCGCAAGTGCTGTTGAAACCATTTTAGGGCCTAAGCCGGAGCCGCCAATGCCAATGTTGACAATGTCGGTGATGGCTTTTCCGGTGTAGCCTTTCCATTCACCTGAACGAACAGCTGCGCAAAAAATTCGCATTTTTGCCAAAACCTGATTAATTTCCGGCATAACATCCTGTCCGTCGACATAAACCGGAAGGTTGCTCTTATTACGTAGTGCGGTGTGCAGGACAGCCCGATGCTCAGTCGTGTTGATTTTTTCACCTGAAAATAGGGCGTTGATTTTTTCATTTAGTCCTGCATGATTAGCAAGATCAATTAATAAAGGTAATGTTTGATCTGTTATTCTGTTTTTGGAATAATCAAACAATATCTCATTAAAATTAACTGAGAACATGTTGAACCGGTTAATGTCTGCTTTGAAAGCATCGCGTAGAGAATTATTTTTGGTTTGATCGTAATGGCTTTGTAAGGCTGTCCACGCTTTTGAGGTAGTCAAAGATGACATGTTTTTTTGGCTCCGTTTAAAATAAATTACCGTAAGTCTACGAAAATGGCGCTAGGATAGCAATAGCGCAATGGGTGCATTATTATTTTCTTATATATCGCCTTTTTTAGGCGGGTATCCTATCAATTCCTTTATTTAGGTGAGGTGGTGTGCTAGAGTTTGCATTGCTATGGGGGTAGGTTAATAGCAAATGCTGCTTGTTTTTAATGAAAAAAAGGTTATATAGAGCATTAACAATTCATATAATAATAATTATGTATCAAAATTGGAAGGTATTATGAACAGAGTACAACTAATAAGAAAGGGTTTCCTGGGGCTTTTAGGATTGTTTTTTTCAGCAACCTTATGGGCACATGGTGGCGCAGCGGGTACTGATACTGATCAGTGTAAATTTGAATTACAACCCACGCACTGGATTCATTACACTGCTTATCAGCCTAGTGCGTATCCGGCGGAAGAATTTTGCGGTAAACTGCCTGGTTTAAACACGCTTACTCAACTGGTTTTCGATTACCAGGATATGAAATATAGAAATATGTTGGTTGAGTTTGAAGTAACCAAAGAACCTGAAGGCACGCGTGTATTTTTTCTACCCAGCGCAAAACATAAAAAAGGTTCCGTTAATTTAGAATTGAAAAATGGCGTGTCAGAACCCGGCCAATACCTGATTCATATCACCTTGGTACCGGATCCGGCTGATACTGAAAATCGCACCCAGGGCGAGAGACTTGATGTTCACATGGGTTTTAAGGCGGGCGGCGGTCAGGAAACGAGTAGAAATAGCAAGCTGCTCTATGCATTTTTCGCAGCGGCAGGCTTATATGTATTGTATTTGTCAAACGCAGGCTTTAAACGTAAAGTCGATGAAATCCTTACAAAAATTAAAAGCTGATTAAAAAAGTCGGTGATACGCATTCCCTACGAACAATCAATAGCTTTAGAAAATGGCAATTATTGGTTTTTAAAGGTGACTGCGTAACATCGATTAAATTGTTTGTGTGTCTGTTAGGTTTGATTATTTGAGCGGTAGCGCACTGACTGGTAATTGATCGAAAAAAGTACATTGATTATGTCTAGTAAAAGGGGAAAAAAATAATGGTGAAGTTATTATCGGTTGGTGTACTGATTGTTCTTTTTTCCGCACCAGTCATGGCTCAGGAGTATGAAGAGCATGATAGTATGCTGATGGATCACGGTGATGGTCACTTGATGGACATGGCGGGCGGCATGGTTATGGGTCAAAATGCCGATACCTTGCCCGGTGGTTGCGATAGCATATCTGAAACCAAAGAAATTACCGTACATGCCGGTCATAAATATGCTGAAAAATTCCCGGGCAGAATGTTCGCATTTGATACGCAGGAATTTAATTTTAAGCCGTGTACAAAATTGACTGTCCATTTTATTAATGAGGACAATGTGCGGCATCAATGGATGATGCATGGATTGCCTAAGTATTTATACCCCAAAGGGATGTTTCATTTGGAAGCAACAGGCCCTTCAAAAATTTCAGGCACATTGATTTTACCACCGGGTGATAAAACTTATTTGGTGCATTGCGACATTGCCCAGCACATGGAAAAAGGCATGAAAGCCCAGTTAAAGGTGGGTAAAGGCGATGGTGATTTGCCCAGTATTCCCGGTGTAACCGCTTATGTTGAAGCGGATGATTATACGGCAACTTTGCCTGAATTGGCTGCCAAAGCAGAGACTGAAGCACTGGCTGTGCCAGCGATTGTTGCAACGGCGATTCCTGTGTCCGTAACAACCGTGCAAGCGGAAGACTCTGTTATTTCCGGGGTTACGGTAATCGGTATGGCATTGGGTTTACTGGCAGCACCTTTTCTGGCTCGCAAATTTAAAGGCTTGAGCGTATCAGAAGTGGTCGTTTATGTGTTTGATTTATTAAGGGAATTTATTGAACTTGTCGTAAAGTTACTGTCTCGTTTGATTAAATGGATCGTTGCCAATAAAAACAAAATACTGCCTGAAAAATAAGTATGGACAACACTAAAAACCCTGTGCTCTTTGAACGCAGGGTTTTTTTTGAGATAAAGAAATGCAAGAAATAGTGAGTGGACTCTGGGGGCTGTTTTTTAGTGCATTTATATCATCAACCATTGCTCCGGGAGGATCTGAAGCCGTTTTGGCTTACCAGGTATCGACAGGGCATTTTCAGGTTCAATACCTGGTTATTGTAGCAACTATAGGTAACACACTGGGTGCCATGACAACCTGGGGATTGGGGATGTTGGCGGCAAGAAAGTTTCCGGTAGCAAACCGGTTGCCGGAAAAAAAACAGAACGCCCTGAACCTGGTAAAAAAAAGAGGTATCTGGGTCTTGTTTTTTTCATGGTTACCCGTATTAGGTGATGCTTTATGTTTTGCGGGTGGCTGGTTAAAGCTCCCGTTGTTACCGGCCTGTTTAATTATTTTGTCAGGAAAATTGGGCAGATACGCTGTAATAGCATGGATGTTTGTATGAAGTTAGGACATAGGTCAGGTGAATGATAGACTTAACGGCAATAAAAATTTAACTTAAAAAATAGTTTTATCGCTTTTGTGGTGTACCGAAGTGGCTGGCTTTGCAGGAATGGACTGAAGGTATTTCTTATGTAAACACTTTTAATGGAATATCTCGTAAAAGTTTTTTCATGGCTGTGGCAGCCTGCCTCATAAATTAATCTCAAAATGAAATCAAATTTAATAATTAATGACAATCAATCTGCATGGATTGAAAATGCCTTGCTGATTTCGGCTCTCGCGCTTTTTCCACTTCTGTATTTGACATTAAGGGGATGGACCAATACGTTAACCTTTGTTCTGTTTGCCATTGCTTTATTTCATTTTTTGCGCTTGCCTAGATCGGCGTGGGGAATCAAAAATATTAGTGGTACTGAATGGGCTGTTATCATGGCGCTGTCCTCAGGTTTTCTGGCTATTTTGGTTAGTCAATTATTGCGTCAAAATGTGGTTTTTAAGCCTTATGACGGGCCACTGCGAATGTTATTGTGCGCACCGATTTTTTTGTTGCTGGTAAAGAAAAAGATAGATTTTGTTCAAATATTTCAGTACATCTGTCCGCTGTCGCTGCTGATACTTTTGGTGTTTGTGCAGTTGTATCCTGCTCCAATGAACACATGGAGTGGCAATCGGTTTGGTACTTACTTTGTTGATCCCAATACCATTGGGATCTATACAATGTTATTGGCTTTTATGTGCCTTTTTTCTATTGATGCTGTCAGTAAGGATGGAATGGTTTTAAGGCTTTTGAAATATGCCGGTGTGCTGGCCGGATTTTATCTTGAATTAAAATCCCAGACACGGGGTGCCTGGATTGCCGAGCCGGCCATGTTAATTTTGTGGGCTGCCCTTCATTGGCAATCAAAAAGTAAGGCGGCGTTGTTTATCTCTACGTTGATCACTGTCATGGTGATCTTGGGGCTTTATTTTTTTATTGCTGTTTTTCATGATCGGGTCAATAGCATTTATGATGAAATTTATTCGTGGCTAAATAACACTAATGTTGACACAGCGGCGGGAATCAGGTTTTCGATGTGGCAAATATCCTGGGTCTTATTTAAGCAGAGTCCATTCTGTGGCTATGGTGATTTAGGGTATCAGGCTCGATTGTTGATGCCGCAGATTCAATCTGTATTTTCTCGGGATGCAATCGCTACGATGGAGCATGTTGGTCCTCACAATGAATATCTTGCCAATTTGGTGCGGTCAGGGATATTTGGGTTGGTTGCGGTCTTGTTGCAGTTTTGTTTACCGGGCATGATTTTTATTCGAGGTCTGAAATCCCCGATTCAGGTGGTTAAAAGTACTAGCGCCATGGGGCTTTGCCTGGTTATGGGCTTGATGATTACAAGCTTGAGTTTGGAAGTGCTGACGCTGAAATACACGAATTCATTTTATGGCCTGATGATTGCTGCTTTATGTGCTTCTGTGCTGTGGAAACGTCCTGCTGAAAATTAATGCTGAAGCTATAACAGCCTGTTTGCTTTTTTGCTTTTGTTATTTTAAATATTAGAATTTAAAGAGGTAGTTGTGCTTCGTCATTTTCCCGTTAGTCATATCGCATACCCACATAAAAAACGAGATTATTTTATAGCGGTCTTTACGTTTCTTTGTGTAGCCGTCTGTTTGATTAGTGATGCCAATGCCAGTATAGAAAAACAAAATGCACTAGGCGTTAGTGGTTGGGTATTTTTAATTGGCTTGTTACTCGGTGAAAATAGAGAAGTCAGAATGCAGGTTCTTATCGCGGTTATTTTTGCGACTATCGGCGAGCATTTTGCCTCTCCTTTTATGGGCGGTTATACCTATCGATTTGGAAATGTACCCAATTATGTGCCGCCCGGACACGGCATGGTTTATCTAACAGCGGTTGCATTGGCACGATCGGGCCTGTTTTTAAGATACGCCAGAGAAATTACCGTCCTGGTGATAGCGGTTTGTGGCTTATGGTCACTTTGGGGTATCAGCGGTTTTGCACAGCAAGGTGATGCCGTGGGTGCCTTATTGTTTTGCGTGTTTTTGGTCTATTTATTTAAAGGTCGTTCGCCCATGGTTTATCTTGCAGCATTCTTTATTACGACCTGGCTGGAATTAATAGGCACCGCTGTAGGTACCTGGAAATGGGCGGCAATCGATCCGGTTTTGGGATTGCCTCAAGGAAATCCGCCCAGTGGTGTTGCTGCCTGGTATTGTTTGGTTGATGCGGTAGCCATAGGTGGCGCTCCTTTTATTTTAAGTGGCTTTAAAAATGGACATGAATGGATTAGAGCTCTGAAAGCGAGAAAAAATGCTTATCAGGGATCAGGCAATGAATAGCG
>JBAXXH010000099.1:0-12992 GCA_037127995.1 Methylococcaceae bacterium
GATACAAACTCGCGGTCATGACTGACAAAAATCAAGGTGCCGGGATAATTTTCCAGAGCCGTATTTAAGGATTCAATGGATTCCATATCAAGATGGTTGGTGGGTTCATCCAACACCATAATGTTGTTTTTTTGCAGTATCAGTTTGCCGAACATCATACGACCTTGTTCACCACCGGAGATGACTTTAACCGATTTGTTGATGTCGTCTGCACTAAATAATAATCGACCCAAGGTGCCGCGTAGGGCTTGATCATCATCAGATTCTTTACGCCATTGACTCATCCAGTCAATTAATGTGGCATCTTCGGCAAAGTCTTCGGAATGATCTTGGGCAAAATAGCCCACTTCCGAGTTTTCTGACCATTTAACAGTACCTGCATCGGGTTGTAATTCACCGACCAGCGTGCGCAACAACGTTGATTTACCAATACCGTTCGGGCCAATAACAGCAACACGCTCGCCTACGGGAATCATCAAATTGAGATTTTTAAATAAGGGCTCTGCACCATAACCTTTGCTTACGTTTTCAACTTCCAGCGCCAAACGATGCAGTTTTTTGGTTTGTTCAAAGCGTAAAAACGGACTAACCCGACTGGATGGTTTAACTTCATCCAGTTTGATTTTATCCAATTGTTTGGCACGCGAGGTGGCTTGTTTGGCTTTGGAAGCGTTAGCCGAGAAGCGGCTGACAAAGGTTTGCAGTTCGGCAATCTGGATTTTTTTCTTGGCATTGCCGGACAGTAAACGCTCACGAACTTCGGTAACCGCTATCATGTAATCGTCATAATTACCGGGATAAACACGCAGTTCGCCATAATCCATATCGGCCATGTGCGTACAGACACTGTTTAAAAAGTGGCGGTCATGCGAGATGATAACCATGGTGCAATTGCGCTGATTCAATATATCTTCAAGCCAGCGAATCGTGTTGATGTCCAGGTTGTTGGTGGGCTCATCCAACAGCATGATGTCAGGATTGGAAAACAACGCCTGTGCCAACAACACCCGCAACTTCCAACCGGGGGCGACTGCACTCATTAAACCGCTATGTTGTTCCAACGGAATATCCAGTCCCAGCAGTATTTCACCTGCGCGTGATTCGGCGGTGTAGCCGTTGTATTCCGCAAACACCGATTCAAGTTCGGCGGCATGCATATAGTCGTCTTCTGTGGCTTCCAGATTAGCGTAAATGGCGTCGCGTTCCGACATGGCCGCCCACATTTCTGCGTGTCCCATCAGCACGACGTCCAGCACGCGGTAGTCTTCAAAAGCGAATTGATCCTGGCGCAAATTACCGAGTCGTTCATTGGGGCTGATGCTGACATTACCCGCTGATGGCTCTAAATCACCGCTCAATATTTTCATAAAGGTTGACTTGCCGCAGCCATTAGCGCCAATCAGGCCGTAACGGTTGCCGTCGCCAAATTTGACAGAGACGTTTTCAAACAGGGGTTTAGCCCCAAATTGCATGGTGATGTTGGCTGTAGAAATCAAGGTATCGTTCTCAAGGGTAAAAGTAAAAAAACAGGGTTAAGGAATATATAGGACACACTTGATTTTACTTTCTCTTATCACCGAAATGAGGTGAGGGGATAGAGTACCCAGTGTGCAGCGCCTATTCCAAGGGCTAATAATTAAGCCATATTTCAGGCGCAATGTGAGCGGTTTGTTGGTCATCGCTGACCCAAATCTGCCCGTCCTGAAGGCTGATTTGTAATTGCATGACGCGTTTTACCAGCAAAGCAAGTTGATCGGTCGCCGATTTAGGCAGGTTTACGACTGTTAAATTGCCAAAGCGTTCCAGCTTGGGTTCAATTTGCTTCCACCAAACCGCATTGCGTCCGCCATACGTGTATAAAATAACTCTATCTGCGCGATTGGATGCCTTGCGTAAACGTTTTTCATCCGGCATCCCGACCTCTATCCATAACTCAATATCATCGGTCAGACTTTTTTGCCAGAGATCAGGTTCGTCCTCTGAACTCAGGCCTTTGCAAAATTGCAGATGCTCATGGGCATTGACTATAAAAGCAAGCAAACGCACCATCATGCGCTCTTCGGTTTCAGAAGGGTGAAGTGCGATAGTCAGGTTATGTAGCTGATAATAGCCTCTGTCAATGTCGGCTATCTGACAGTCTGCTTTAAAAATTGTGGACTTAAGCGCCATTGAATATTTTTTGCGGATTGGTTAATTATGTTATTTTACCAGATTTTAGGGTCAGAGTATTTTGTCACGCAGCTTCAAAGAGAAATTAGCTGACAAAAAGTGCGTCTGGGTGAGTAAATTTTTTAAATTTAAAGGGCCGGTTCGGGTACTATATGCCAAACTTTAAAAGAAATATTCAGATTGGTCATGATGATAATTTGGCCTGAGAACCTTAATCTACGGGACTTGTTACTCAATTTAAACAAACAAAAAATAATCAGGAGGCTACATGCTTAATAAAGTAACTTTAATTGGACGATTGGGTGCAGATCCAGAGGTTCGTTATATGCCATCAGGTGGCGCTGTAGCCAATATAACCTTGGCTACCAATTTTAGATGGAAAGACAAGCAATCCGGCGAAAAAAAAGAATCCACTGAATGGCATCGAGTGGTATTTTTTAACCGTTTGGCTGAAATAGCTGGTGAATACTTAAAAAAAGGCGGTCAGGTTTATGTAGAAGGCCGTTTACAAACGCGCAAATGGCAAGATCAAAATGGACAAGATCGCTATACCACTGAAATTATCGCCACAGAAATGCACATGCTCGACAGTCGCAGTGGCGGCACCAGCAGTTTTGGCGCAGATCAAGCACCTGCCGAGTATCCGGCTGCGTCATCCAAGCCCGCTTATCAGCCCAAGCCGTCAGCGCAAGCCAATAATTCTGCATCCATGCCACCGTCACCTCCTTCTTATGAAGATTTTGATGACGATATACCGTTTTAGAGGTCACCTTAAGAGCATCAATCTGCTCCCGGCGCTTAAGCCGGGAGATACAGGCAACATCCATCCCTTAATGCTTGCAAGCGCCCCTTGGCTTACGATTTATTGGCTCGCATTGATGCTTTATGTCAGTGAAATAAATATTCACTGGCAAGGAAAACAGTTTTTTAAGTATCCAGTATTGACAATCAACAGCACTAAAGGCGACCTTATGAAATTCTGGCAGGTATTGCTGGTAAAGAAACAACCAATAATGGGCATAAAAAAATTAATTTTATCGCCAATTTCCTTGTCGCTTTTAAGTACTAGCAGTAACAATTAAGATTGATTTAGCGGCTTAACTGGTTGATCTGTCGATCATGAACCTTATGCAAGATTGTCAGTGCCAGTATTGCGCCCAATAACGCAAAAGCCATGTCTGATTGGGTATCCCAAATATAACCTTGAGTCCCTAAAAAGGCGTCAGCGGCTTCGTTGATAAGGATTGCAACACTCCATTCAATTAATTCGTAAAAAGCACTAATGGCCAAGCAGATACAAATAACGAAAAAATTAAGCCATTTGGCATTTTTTAAAACATCGTTTCTAATGATGATTTCTCGGGCAATGATCGCAGGAACAAAGCCTTGCGCAAAATGACCCAGCTTGTCAAAATTATTGCGGTCAAGTTTAAATACCTGTTTAAACCAGTCAAACAAAGGCACTTCGGCGTAAGTGTAATGCCCGCCTATCATTAAAATCAGGCAAAGAAACAGCAGCAAACCATAAGCCAAACCGGTTAAGGGAAAGCGTGACCGAGTCGCCATCAGAACAATAAAAGCCACGATTGCCGGTATGGTTTCAAGTATCCAGGTCAGGTAATCTTTGGGATTTATACCTGACCATATCAGCACCGAAAAAAATATTGCCAGTCCAATTTTGTTCATTGTTAAGCCTTTGATGAATGAAGCCAACCCGAATTAGTGGGTAACCTGTGAAAGAACTATTCAGCCGTTAAAAAATGGAACACGGATGACACGGATTTGACTGATAGACACGGATAAGGGAATTTTATCAATCTTATGAACACGTAAGGCAACTCGCAAAAAATAACCACCACCGGAGCGTGGGAACTAGGCTGATTCTGGTGGTTATTTGCTGCGTACTGCCTAAGGTATTTTTTCGACTAAAAATAAAATCCGTTGAAATCCGTATAATCTGTGTCATCCATGTTCTATGAATGAAGCCGGCATCTACCGGATAAGCACGCTTTTAATTAAGAGCGGGGCTATTGTTTATCCAACGTGGCTTTGGCGGCATCGGTGGCAAGCTTGATTTTTTCTACCGCTGCCCGAAATTTGTTTTGTTGCTCCGTGGCTGTTTTGGCGATGATGGCATTGTCGGCATTCGCTTCATTAATCACGCAAGAAATATGGTCATTGGCTTTTTTCTGCCATTCATTAATGGTTTTGATGCTTTGGTTATAGGTCTCAACACTGTCTTGTTTAATAACGGGAAGCGCAGGTTCAATGCCACAATTATTGGGCGACCAGGTTCCATTGCTGATACTGCCCGCCATGCTGACAGAGCCGGTAATAACGATAATTATCGCAGCCATAAAAGTTTTTTGGAGCATTTTTAAGACCTCATGGTGTTGGGATGTCTAAATATGATGAACTGTAATTGAACATTAAAACTTTCATTTTTTCAAGCGATACTGATTTTGGGTGCGTTACTATAATCGCGACGTGGGCGTCGCTCCCACGGTGGGAGCGACGCCCACGTCGCGATTGTCTTTTAAGTTAAAACCAGTGGTAATAAAGGGAGTTGTTAATTAAAAGTCGAAAATCAGTTAAATATCATTGATAATGCCTAGCTATTTTAACCAAGGCGTAGGATTAAACCCTGTTTTGAAGCTGGAAAAAATCAAACTTTCGGGTTTTAAATCCTTTGTTGATCCGACTGTCATTCCCATTAGCGGAAATTTGACCGCGATCGTCGGCCCCAATGGCTGCGGAAAATCCAATATTATTGATGCCGTGCGTTGGGTCATGGGCGAAAGTTCTGCCAAGCATTTGCGCGGCGGCAACATGGCGGATGTGATATTTAATGGTTCGTCCGGACGCAAACCGGTCAGTACCGCATCGGTAGAACTGGTTTTTGACAATTCCGAAGGCAAACTGGGCGGTGAATATGCCCACTATAATTCCATTGCCATCAAAAGGCAGGTTAGCCGTGACGGTCAATCCCTGTTTTTACTGAACGGCTCGCGTTGCCGCCGCAAAGATATTACCGACCTGTTTTTGGGTACGGGGTTGGGCTCAAGAAGTTATGCCATTATTGAGCAAGGTACCATCTCGCGGATGGTTGAAGCGAAGCCCGATGAGTTACGGGTACATATCGAAGAAGCGGCCGGTATTTCCAAATATAAAGAACGGCGCAGTGAAACAGAAACCCGCATGAAACATACGCGGGAAAATCTGGAACGGCTCGACGACTTGCGTGAAGAGGTTGACAAGCAACTTAAACATTTACAAAAACAAGCCGAAAAAGCCGAAAAATATACCGAACTAAAAAAACAGGAACGCCAGTTTAAGTTGGAGTTGTTGGCGATGCGCTGGAACACTTACCAGCAAGCAGGCCAACAGTTGGAAGCAAAACTGCATGAGGTGGCAACCGAGCATAACCGTCTGTTTGTGGCGGTACGGGATACGGATAATGCGATTGAAGCCAAGCGTGCTGAACATAAAGCCCAGCAACAGCACTTAAACAAAGCGCAGGGGGATTATTACACGCTGGTTGCTGAGGTTAGCGGTCTTCAGCAAGCCATCAAGCATCATGAAGCCAGTCATGAAGAAACCGTGGTTGAAATCAAGCGTACCAGGCTTCAGGCAGAACACTCATTAAGCCAGCTTGAGTCAGATTTGCAGACTTTGGATGAGCTTAAACAAAACTTGCTTGAAGCTGAAGAAAGCTGGATTATTGCCCAGGAAAGGCAAGAAGATATTTTGGAACAACAACAAGATACCCTTCAGAAAAGGCGATCTTGGCAAGCGCAGTGGGAAGCGTATCGGACAAAAAGTTCAGAATACAAGGAACAGGCCGAAGTACATCGGGTAAAAGCACTGCAATTGGAAAACCAGAATCGCCAGTTGCAAATCCGCCTGGATAAATTAAACCACGAACGTGACGAACTGTCTTCCAGCCAGTTACAAAATGACCTTGAAACGCTGGATGCCGATATTGAAATTATCGGCTTTCAGCGGGATGATCATCAGGCTCAACTGGAAAAATTGCATCATCAAATACGTGAGCAGCGCCAGCAGGTTAAACAGTTTCATGATACGTTGCATACCCGCCGTTCGGAAAGCCATAGTATTAAAGGGAAAATAACATCGCTGGAATTATTGCAGCAACATGCAATGGGTAAAGATAATAAAAATTTGGGGGCTTGGCTGGCGTCTATGAATCTGGCTGAAAACCCGCGTCTGGCAGAGTTTCTGGAGGTATCAACCGGTTGGGATACGGCGGTTGAAACCGTTCTGGGCAGTTATCTGGAAGCGATTTGTGTGAGCAGTGCCGAGCCGGTTATTCCCGGTTTGAGTGCTTTGACTAACGAATCACTCACGCTGTTTGAGACTAAAGCATCCACAACCCACGCCAACAGTGAGCAAACAGTCAGGTCGACTTTACTGGATAAAATCAATTCACCTTGGGATTTAAGTGCGTTATTAGCGGGTGTTTATTGCGCGGATGATAACGATGCCGCCAGAGCTTTAGCGGTTAATGCCAATCCCCATGAGTCTGTTGTTACGCCCGATGGCACTTGGTTTGGACAAAATTGGTTAAAAATAACCCACACCAAAGACAGTAAAGTGGGTGTTTTACAACGTGAGAAAGAATTGCGTTTGTTAAAACATCGCCAAGAAGCCTTGCTGGTTGAGATTAATACTTGTGAAGAGCAGTTGGCAACGACCGAAGGCGAGTTAAAAGACGCGGAAGTTTTACGCGAGTCTATTCAACAACAGGACAATAAACTGGGGTCGGAATTATCGCTAAAGAGTGCGGAATTTAGCGCTTATTCTACGCGCTGGGAACATCAGCAACGTCGCTTGGAGCACATTGCCAACGACCTGGAAGAGATTATTCGCGAACTTTCTGAAAATGCCGAGATTATTGCAGAATCCGGATTATTACAGGAAGAAGCTGAAGATGTTTTGGCCCGGCAGGAACAAAACAAACTGGACCTGGAAACCACAAACCAGCTGTTGCAGGCACAGCAGGATAATACCGAGCATGCCGTTAATGAAGCAAGACAACAGGTTTACAGTAGCAAAGCACAAATTGATTCGCTACGTACTTCTGAAGCCGCAACCAGCAAACAGATTGAGCGCTTGCAAAGCCAGCATAAACACTTACTGGACTGGATGGTTAATCTGGAGCAAAAACTGCAACAAACACTTTCCCCTCTGGATGAGGAAAAACAGCAGTTAGCGCAGCAAATACTTAACAAGGATCAACTGGAAGTCAGCTTAAAAGAACAACGTGTGTTGCAAGACACCATTGAAAGAGAGATAACGCAACTGTCTGAAGAGCATACCCGCGTGCAACGGGCATTGGACAAACAAAAAGAAGCACTGGATACTATCCGGTTTGAATTGCAGGAAATTAAAGTCAGGCAGCAGACCATCAATGAACAACTTAAAGAAATCGATGCGAATGCTGAGGACATATTAAAAACCCTGCCCGATCAGGCCGAAGAACCTGGCTGGAAAAGAAAAGTGGATGATTTATCGACTCAAATTGACCGTTTGGGTACTATTAACCTGACGGCTATTGAAGAATACAAGTCGCAATCCGAGCGTATGAACTTTCTTAACGAGCAACATGCCGACCTGATTGAAGCGTTGCAGATGCTGGATCAGGCTATTAGTAAAATTGATAAAGAAAGTAGGCTGCGTTTTAAGGAAACATTCGATAAAATAAACACCGGTTTACAGGAAAAGTTTCCAAAACTTTTTGGCGGTGGGCAAGCCTATCTGGAATTAACCGAGCAAGACTTGCTGGAATCGGGTGTTAATATTATTGCCAGACCGCCCGGCAAACGAAATAGCTCCATTCATTTGTTGTCGGGTGGAGAAAAAGCATTAACAGCGGTAGCGCTTGTGTTTTCAATTTTTGAACTCAATCCGGCACCTTTTTGCCTGTTGGATGAGGTTGATGCGCCTCTGGATGACGCAAATGTCGGACGGTTTTCAAAAATGGTAGAAGAGATGTCGGCATCTGTACAGTTTTTGTATATTTCTCATAATAAGGTCACTATGGAAATCGCAAAACAGTTGGCAGGTGTTACGATGAAAGAACCGGGTGTGTCCCGGATGGTCGCAGTTGATATTGAAGAAGCAGTGAGTCTGGCGGAAATCTAATGGATAAAGAACTATTAAGAATTGTAATTATCGCAACCGGTCTAATGATTATCATGGGCATGTTGACATGGAGTTATTTAAGAAATAAAAAATCACAGGAAGCTATGGATTTTTATGATGACTCTGATGATCATGACGTTAAAAAACCGCGCTATGCACCGTCAATGGGCGATGAGAGAATGGATAGTGAGTCGATAGAGACTGTTGATCATCATTATTTTGATCCTGAAGATGCAGCTTATGAGCCTGAAGAAGATGATGATATTGAGCCGCCACCGCGCGTTCCGGTTCCTTCGATTATCCAGTTTAGTCTTGTCGCCAAGGCCGACAAAGGTTTTAATGGTATTGATTTAATCAATGCTTTTGGTATTGTCGGACTTGAATATGGCAGTTTGAAAATATATGAACGACTGGACGATAATCGACTGGTTGATTACGGTGTTGCCTGTATGGTTGAACCCGGCACTTTTCCGGATAGCGATCTGGATAGCTTTTATTGTCCGGGGCTGGTATTTTTTATGCAGCCAGGTGCGTTGGATGATGCGCAAGCCGTTTTTGATGATTACATAGAGACCATTCAAATATTAGCGGTAGAACTGGATGGTATTATTCGGGATCACCAAAGACAAACGCTAACCGATGCCACGATTCAGTCACTTCGGCAGAGTTTGTAAAAACACGTTGTAAATCAGGTTTGAGAAAACATTGAATTACGATCGTTGGCTTATATGTTTATAGCTGTCATGGCTAATGGCAGTTGCTTCCCCATGATAAAAAATTACTTATTAAAGCTAAAGACCAGGCTGTTTCTTATTTTAAAACGTTTTATTTTTTTGAGGATTGATTATGTCTAGTGATAAAAAAACGCTATTAATGAACAGGCTGTAAAAAGAGAAGACGTAGTGTCGCGGTTGCGTACAGCCTATAGTTTACCTCCTGTCTCTTCGGGTATTCCTATGCCTAAAGTACAACCGCCTAAAAATTTACAGCCTGATAAAGAACAAGCAGCCTCGTAACTTGATAACTTGAACTGTTCCAAGAATCGGTCAGCCCAATAATAAATGAGCCGCTGTATCCTTTGATCGGGACAGCGGTTTTTTTACGGATAATTTTGTTTATGTTCTATAAGCAGGGCACACTTTGAATACCACTTACAAGCAACTCGTTGCCAAAATAAACCAATGGGATCATGAGTATTATGTTCTTGATAATCCGTCTGTTTCTGATGCCGAATACGACCAGGCATTTAGAGAACTGCTGGAGATGGAGGCCGATAATCCTGAATTAATCACGCCAGAATCCCCCTCTCAACGTGTTGGTGCAAAACCAATCGATGAATTTCGCAAGATAGAACATACCGTAAAAATGCTTTCTTTGGCGAATGCTTTTAGCCTTGAGGAAACGTTTGGTTTTTTTGAAAAAGCGGCCAAAGAGTTGGAGGTAAGTCCCGCATCTCTTGAGCTTTTTAGCGAACCCAAACTGGATGGTTTGGCGATATCCATCCATTATGAGAAAGGACTGTTAAGCTATGCCGCTACGCGCGGTGATGGCCAAGCGGGTGAGGATGTCACTCACACGATAAGAACCGTCAAGTCTGTACCACTTAAACTGGCAAACCATAACCCGCCCGAAAAACTGGATGTGCGCGGCGAAGTATTTATGCCCAAGGCCGCTTTTGAGAACCTGAATCGACAGGCTGTTCAAAATGACAGCAAAGTGTTTGTTAATCCCAGAAATGCCGCAGCCGGAACCATTCGGCAAATGAACCCTAAAATTGCCGCCGAACGCGATTTGCAATTTATTCCTTACGGGTTGGGCGAGTATGAAGGCGAGCAGCAATTTACCCGACATTCTGAAATCCTTGCCTATTTGCACAGCTTGGGTTTTAGAAAAAATCCGCATTGTTATGCTTTTTTGGGCAGTTTTGAGGCGTTTGAAAAAAATTATCAATTCATGGAGCAGACCCGAGAAAAACTGCCGATGCAAATTGACGGCATCGTTTATAAAGTCGACTCCCTTGAATTGCAAACGGCCTTAGGTTTTATTGCCCGCTCACCCAAATGGGCGGTTGCCAGAAAATTCCCCGCAGAAAATATGGTGACCCAACTGCTATCGGTGGACTTTCAGGTAGGTCGTACCGGTGTTTTAACGCCCGTCGCCCGATTGGAGCCTGTTTTTGTGGGTGGTGTAACGGTCAGCAATGCAACGCTGCATAACATGGATGAAATTGAACGACTGGGGCTTTGTATCGGTGATAGTATAGAAATTCAACGCGCAGGCGATGTCATTCCCAAAGTCGTTAAAGTAGTCGCAACCGGTACTCACAGAGCACCGATAGTGATGCCGGAGCGTTGTCCGGTTTGTGATGCGGCCGTAGAAAGAACCGAGGGGCAAGCGGCTTTTCGTTGTACCGGCGGCTTAACGTGCGCGGCTCAAGGTGCCGAACGCATAAAGCATTACGCCTCGCGCAGGTTTATGAACATTATCAATCTGGGCACTAAGCTGATTGAGTTGCTGTATAGCAAAGGCAGTCTTAATACCATTGCCGATATATATAGCCTAAAACTCAGCGACATTGCCGACCTGGAAGGACAAGGCGAAAAAAGCGCCCGGAACGTACTGGTTTCCATTGACGCCTCAAAATCAACAAAACTGGGTACATTCCTGGGTGCGTTGGGCATCCATGAAGTTGGTGAAGAAGGCGCAAAATGCATCGCAAAGTATTTTAAAAATCTCGATGCCATTAGTCATGCCTCTTTTGAAGAGCTGATGCAAGTTCCCGACATTGGCCCGGTCATGGCAACTCATGTCGTCAATTTTTTTAAGGACGAAAAAAATCAGGCGATTATTGCAAAAATTATTGAAGCAGGGGTCAACTGGGAAAATGAAGTGAATGAACCCGTCAAACAACAACGGCTTGCCGGACAAACCTGGGTGTTAACCGGCACCTTGCAACAGATGCCACGTAACGAGGCCAAAGCGCTTCTGGAAAGTTTGGGTGCTAAAGTTGCAGGTTCCGTATCTAAAAAAACCACCTGTGTCGTTGCCGGCCAGGATGCCGGATCAAAACTTGCCAATGCCCAAGCCTTAGGTATTAAGGTGCTGGATGAGGCCGATTTTTTGGCAGAATTTAAGCTGGCTGATTAGGCTTCCAACTGAAGACGAAGCCCCCGCTTTTTTAGTTTGAGATAAATCCCCTAACCCAAGCCACTCCGGGAGTGTGTTGATTTTTAGTTGGAACTGACCGCCCGCTCACGGCCATTATGACAAGTGTCTTTTTATGCACAGTGGCTTGGTGGTGGATGGCTGTAAGCACGTAGCGGCGGGGCTTGAGCATGGTACCTCGATTTAAAAGCTGGACATAATTTTTATAGTCGTCTGAAGTGGACATTCCTTGTTCCATTTCTGGAGACTATCATGAACTCAACAATTCACATTCCCCCAACCACCCAGCGCTGGTTGCGCAACAGTCCACTCACGCCATATGTCATAGACTATTTCGACCATCTGGTTCAGTGCCGATATGCGGTTGAAACCACCGAAAAGTATATGGCCGGCATCGCGCATCTGGGACTATGGATGGGTCAGAGCCACCTTGCCATCGAGCAACTCGATGAAAAGGCGGTCACCCGATTCCTTGATGAGCATTTGCCAACGTGTGATTGCCCACGACCTGTCCTTTCGAACCCGGTCTGACCTTCGCGCAGCTTGCGCTCATTTGTTGCATATTCTGCGTGATCGCGGTGTCATTCCACAGCCTGCAACCCCAACCTTCCCCTTAGATGCAGAAGTCGACTGCTTTGCTGAATACCTATGCAACGTACGAGGTCTGGCTGGTGATACGTGCCGTAATTATCGGCGCATCGTGCGTTGCTTGCTGGAAGCTCGTTTTGGCACTGCGGTGATTGTATTTCCGGCCTTGCAACCAGCCGATGTCCGTCAGTTTATCGCTAACCAGTTGGCGCATCGAGCGACTCCCGCAAAGGCCCACCAAATCGCTTCCGCTTTACGCGCCTACTTTCGCTATCGGGGCGCTTGCGGCGATGATGTCCATGCGCTCAAGGGCATTATCGTATTACCCGCCCATTGGCGTCTGGCGTCGTTGCCGAGGTCGCTTTCCGATGATGAAGTCGATCGCCTGCTCAATGCGTTCCCCCCGGAACTGCCCTCCTGTCGGCGGGGTTACGCGATGGTTCGTTGCGCACTGGATCTGGGATTGCGCGTCAGCGAAATTGCCAAACTCGCTTTGACCGACATCGATTGGCAAGCGGGCACAGTGACCTTGCGGAGTACCAAATCGCTGCGCGTGGATGTCCTGCCGCTGCCAATAGCCACCGGCGAGGCGATTGCCGACTACTTGCGCTACGAACGGCCACGGACGACCAATCAGGCAGTTTTTGTGCGCCGTCTTGCGCCACACGATGTCCCCATTAGCCCTGACGCAGTAGACCGTCTTATCCGGGATGCTTATCAGCGCATCGGACTAAAACATGGAAGGATCCATGCCCTGCGCCATACCTTGGCACGCCAGTTATTAAAACAGGGTGGCTCGTTGAAGGAAGTTGCCGACATACTCCGGCACCATTCACTCGACACCTCGCTGATCTATGCCAAGCTGGACAGCCGGCGGCTTTCGGCCGTCGCGCTGCCTTGGCCGG
>JBAXXH010000100.1:0-12937 GCA_037127995.1 Methylococcaceae bacterium
AACTGATATTATCAAATGTCACCATTGTCGCGTGCCAGTTCTATTAAATGCACGCGAAGATAATACAGAACGTTGCTGTGTTTGCAAAACACTGTGTGAACTCAAACCATAACCTCTTTCTAAACAACACCCATTTTGGGTTTTCAAATTTATGGTCAAATCAAAGGCTCTGTTTCCTGCAATATTACCACGTCTGATACGCCTTAAAGATGCACCCTTTTATTTAGGTATGGATCGAAATCGATTCAATACTCTTGTTCGCCCCCTGCTTATCGAAATCCCTATCGGTAAACAGGGGGTTGCATTTGACAGAGTTGACTTAGATGCCTGGGTAGATAATTATATAACCCGCAACGGGCGTCTTGATCAACCTAATGGAGGTTCATCATGGGACGCAAAAAAACACCAGGACTCGTCAAACGCGGCGATTTCTGGCATATCGACAAAAAAGTGCGAGGTAGACGCCTTTGCGAAAGCACTGGCGAAAGCGACCTCGGAAAAGCGGAAGAGTATCTCGCCCGTAAAATCGAAGAAATTAGGCAAGCCTCAGTCTACGGAGTAAGACCTGTGCGGACTTTTCGGATGGCGGCGACAAAATTCCTAAATGAGTCTACAAAGCGAAGTTTAGCAAGAGATGCAGATTGTCTAAAGCAATTGGACTCGTTTATTGGTGATATGGAAGTCAGTAAAGTGCATATGGGTACGCTTCAACCTTACATAGATGCTAGAAAAATACAGGGTATAAAAAGCGGAACCATTACACGCGATCTGGCAGTTGTTCGCAGAATACTCACGCTTTCAGCTCGAGTTTGGCGTGACGAGAATAATCAGCCATGGATTGATACAGCACCATTATTACAAATGCCTAATTGGGAAGATGCTGCTGAACCGTACCCATTAACATGGGATGAGCAGCAGCGTTTTTTTAAGCTCCTTCCTGATTATCTTCACAAGATGGCGCTTTTTAAAGTGAATACAGGTCTACGTGAACAAGGTGTTTGTTGGCTGAAATGGGATTGGGAAGTTAAAGTTCCTTCACTAATGACATCAATTTTCATAACCCCCGGAAAGCCGGTTTCATATGATGACGGTATTTGGCCTGGCGAAAAAAATAAGGAAGACCAAATTGTCGTTCTAAATCATATTGCTCACTCGGTAATTGAAGGGCAACGAGGGCTTCATTCAACGTACGTGTTTCCTTTTAAAGATAAACGACTGGAGCGAATGCATACCACATCATGGAAGAATGCTTGGAAAAACGCCAAGCTTCCCTGTGATGGATCTTTCTCTAAAGGGCCTCACAACTTGAAGCACACTTTTGGAAGACGCCTAAGAGCAGCTGGGGTATCGTTTGAAACACGTAAAGTGCTTCTGCATCATACGACGGGTGATATAACCACTCATTACTCTTCGGCTGAGCTACGAGAATTGATTGATGCAGTGGACTGTATTTGCAATGCGGAAAGTGGAGTATCACTTACCGTATTGAAAAGAGCAAACACTGGTTAATAAATTACCAGGTCACGCAAAAGTCACGCAAGGAAATTTTAGACATAAAAAAAGCAGTCGCTCTTTTAAGCTAACTGCTTGTTTTACTTGGTATTTGGTGGTGGGTCGTGCGCGATTCGAACGCGCGACCATCGCATTAAAAGTGCGTTTAATACAAAAAACACCAGTACGCCACAACAAACAATAATACTTAAATCAATAACTTAACCTGTTTGTCTTGTTGTCAGTTATTGCCGTTTATTACCTTTTTTTATAATCAATTGCGCCACCAGTGCGCCACGGGTATATAATAAAACCCTAGAAACAAAGCGGCCTTGAGGGTGTAATCAGCACCAGCAAGGCCTACCACTAACTTAAAATCAGGTTAAGCAATGGCTGAAAGCATCATATCAGAAAGCCGATTGTTACCCTATAGGAACAATTATGGCAACTATCACAGAACGCACCGCACAAGATGGAACTAAGAGCTTTAAAGCAGAAGTTAGACTGAAAGGCTACCCGGCACAACGCGCCACCTTTCAGAGAAAAACGGACGCTAGGAAGTGGGTGCAAGATACTGAATCAGCAATCAGGGAAGGACGGCACTTTAAAACAGCCGAAGCGAAAAAACATACCTTTGCTGATTTGGCTACCCGCTACTATTCCGAAATCCTACCCAATTACAACCAGAAGGAGCAAGGAGAGCGTAAAAGTAAACTTGAATGGTGGGTTGGTAAAATCGGTTATTGCTTGCTGGCAGACATTACACCGGCGACCATTAACGAACATAAAAACGCAATGACCCAAAGCGCGGCCACCGTTGATAAGTACATCAAAAATTTACAACATGCTTTTAGTATTGCCGTTAATGAATGGGAATGGCTAAGTGATAACCCCGTTAAGAAAGTAAAAAGTCCTAAGTTACCGCGTGGGCGCGTTCGGTTCTTGGATGATGACGACCGTATAAAGCTACTACAGGCCTGTAAGGAATCACCAAACCCTTTGCTTTACCCTTGCGTAATTTTGGCAATCAGCACCGGTATGAGGCAAGCCGAACAAATGGAACTTGTGTGGTCTGATGTTAATTTAAAAGACGGTTACTTAATCTTACATGAGACAAAGAACGGAGACAGACGGCGCGTAACACTGGCAGGGGCAAGCCTTGAGCTATTAAAAGAACATGCCAAAATAAGGCGATTAGATACCAAGCTATTATTCCCAAGCAATCGAGACCCACAAAAGCCTATTGATTTACGCAAGGCATTTAAAAACGCAATGGAGAAGGCACAGATAGAAGATTTTCACTGGCATGACCTAAGACACTGCACCGCGTCTTATCTTGCCATGAATGGGGCTTCATTGGCTGAGATTGCCGAGATACTTGGACATAAGACTTTGCAGATGGTTAAGCGTTACGCCCACCTATCAGACGGCCATGTAAGCAGCGTTATTGAAAGCATGAACGCTAAAATCTTCGGGGGTGTTTGATGGATAGCAAAGCACCCAAGCAAGAAGCGGCTGATTATGAAACATGGCGTAGGGCTGATTTATGGACGATTGAAAGAGCAATATTATTGCTACTCAATGCGGAAACTTTACCGGGCAATAATTATTATTCTTCCGGGCGATGTAAAACGCCTAATGAGCAAGCCATTTATGATGACTTTATGAAGATTTGGGCTATTGCTGAAAGCAGTCTAAAAACGGGCATATTGAAGAAAGTAGGTAAGGGTTATCCAAACTTGTTAAGTGAAATATTGCCTAGTGATTTTATTTGTTGGGCGAAGTTAAAAGGCTACCCGATACCGGATGAATTAAAAACCATTGGCACAGCAACGCAAACCGAAGCCGTGGGGGATGCTGGCACGGGTAGCAATGCAGGAACAGAGACGAAGCCAAGAGACGGCGGCTATAAGCTACGGGATGAATTTGCAATCGAGCAAGTTAAGGACTGGCCGGAATTGTTAGAGATGCGTGCGGGAATGATTAAAGTCGAATTGCAAAATGCGTCTAATTTATTTACAAGCGGATATGATGAATGGTGGCGTAAAAATCCAGTATTTAACAAAAGCAAACCCGGACGAAATCCAAAATCAAATTAAATAGTGTGAGTTTTAAGAACCCGTTAACAGCGGGTTTTTTTATGCCTGTAGGAAACGCGCAGCCTTAAATAGTGTGAGCAACTCACAGAATTAAATTCACAGTATTCACAGTATTTTTATATAAAAATCAATAGCCTATCATCTACCCATCGAAAGCAATACAGCTAACGACAGACATTAGTTAGGAATCATTAAAATGCCTACATTATCAACAGTAAATATTTTTACAACAAATAACCCTGCCTTCACTCTTGGCGGCTTGCGTTCCCTTATATTCAATGAAGATTCAAACGGCCTGAAATCATCCGGGGCGGTTGTTCGCATTGGCCGCAAGGTGTTAATTGACGATGCCAAGTTCTTTGCTTGGATTGAATCACAAAATAAGGCGGCTTAATTATGACTACGCCTACATTCCCAAGAACCGACACCTTAACAGCACGCGCCTTAATGCGACTGGTAACTGGCCAACAGTTCACACACAGAGACTTTCAGAACGAAACCGCAAGTTATAGGCTTTCAAGTTGTATCGAGCAGTTAAGAAATAGGCATAACTGGCCTATTGATACTACGGATGAAACAGCACCCACTAAAGACAAGGTGGGGCGGGTTGCTACTTATGGCAGGTATTCAATAGAACCGGATGTTTTAACAGGTTTACGCCTGATTATGGGGGAACGCTTAACCCGGTTTATTGATGCAGTCCAACGCTTTGAGCAAGGGGAAAATCATGGCAATATTTAATAAAAAGCTCAATACTGAACATATTAAAAACTCATTAACCCCGTTTGACTTTTACAGCCATGAACTACCCGGCGCAACACTCAAAAAACATGACTGGAATGACGGTGGTTTATGTCCCTTCCATGCCGATAATAAAGCCGGTTCATTCCGTGTAAATCTCACTACAGGGGCTTTTAAATGCTTTGCTTGTGGCACGGCTGGAAGTGATGTAATTGCCTTTATCATGGCCTTGTATGGGCTTCAATTTGTCGAAGCACTAACAAAGCTGGCTGATGATTGGGGGCTGGTATGAGTTACCAAACCCCAGAGTACAGACTGGCAATTATGGCAAGCAGGCTTAAGCACGTTATTAGAGGGGCAAACCTTCAGGATGATGAATTTATAACCGTGCGGGTATCTATAACGAACAGAGAGGGAGGGCTTTTAAAGGGGTGCAAGCTTTCAGAGCTTGACGAGCTGGCAAGCGACAAGGCGGCGGTATGAATGAAATCCCTAAAAGTTACAACGGCAAGCCTTTAATCCATGCTTGGAACTACTACGCTATGGACGGCGTACCCTTCGGGGCAGTTGGGAGGTATCAAGATAAAGACGGCAAAAAAGATATTGTTCCTTTCTTCAAGCGCAACGGCACAAACTGGACAGCCGGTATCGAGTTGAACCCACGGCCATTATTTGGCCTTGATAAGTTGGCTAACCATTCAAAAGATAAAGCGGTATTTGTCGTAGAGGGTGAAAAGAGTGCGGCAGCTTTGCAAAGCATAGGTATTGCAGCCGTAACCAGTCTGGGAGGTTCACCAGCGGCTAAACAATCAGAATGGATCCATTTAAGCGGTTACAAGATGGTTTACTTGCTACCAGACAAGGACGAACCCGGCGAACATTACATAAAGGATGTTTACGGCGCGTTAGCGGCCTTACCAGAACCGCCACAGGTTAAAGTGGTGCGACTGGAAGGACTACCCAACAAAGGCGACATAGTGGACTGGTTGCAAGGCTGGGTTAATAACTGGGACGGTTACGCGCCTATTGCTGAAAACCTACACGAGCCCCTAAAAGAAAAGTTACGGGTAGAGATTCAAAAGGCCGAACCAATACCGGAAGCATGGGGTTTAGACACTTTAGACAGTTTAGACAGTTTAGACAGTGGGGGGTGTAGTGCTTTTAAATGGGAAAAACCCAATAAAATAGAAACTGACACCTTACCAGTGCAAGCCTTACAAGTGGAACTGATACCAGAACCATTCCGGGCATGGTTGGCAGATGTTAGCCACAGGATGCAGACACCGGGAGACTTTGCAGCCGTATCAAGCCTTGTTATTGTTGGTTCTTTAATTGGCGCGGGTTGTTCCATTAAGCCTAAACGCTTGGATGATTGGGAGGTTATCCCTAATGTATGGGGGGCATGTATTGGTCGGCCTTCGGTGGTACTGAAAACACCCAGCATGAAAGAGCCTATGAGCTTACTGGAACGCCTACAGGCTGAATACGGCGAACTATTCGAGAAGGATAAGGCCGGGGCTGAATTTGATACTATGGCAAATAAAGCCATGATTGATGATGTAAAGGGGCAATTATCCAAAGCGGCGAAAGGTGCGGGTAAAGATAGGGCGGTTAATCCTGATGACATTCAGAAGTTAAAAGCTGATTACCTGGACTTAACCCAAAGCACCGAACCCGAAGCCACCCGGCGACTATTCAAAACCAATGAAACATCCATACAGAGCATGACACTGTTACAAGTCCAGAATGAGCGCGGTATTTTAGTATTCAGAGACGAATTAACCGGGTTGCTTGTGAAATGGGATAGAGACGATGGAGCAGACGAACGCGCCTATTTTCTGGAAGGCTGGAATGGTGATGGTTCATATACTGATGTAAAGATAGGCCGGGGCATAACTGATGCTAAAAGCATTTGTATCAGCCTACTTGGGGGCATACAGCCTGACAAGTTGGCGCGTTACCTGTACCAAGCCAACAAAGGGAATAATGATGGTTTAGTGCAACGCTTACAGCTTGGCGTGTGGCCTGATGAACCGCAAGTATGGGAGTTAATCGACACCAAGCCCAACAAGGCCGAAAAGATGCGAGCTTTCGATATTATGAAGGCATTGGCTGAGCTGGATTTTATCCAGTATGGGGCAATCAAGGGAGAGTATGACGAACGGCCATACTTTAGGTTTGATGATGCCGGGCAGGAAGTATTCAATCAATGGCTGGCTGACTTACAAACCATCAAGATTCAAAAAGAAGAAAATCCTTTAATGTGTGAACACTTCGGAAAATTCCGTTCTTTGATGCCTTCATTAGCTTTGATATTCCATTGTATCGATATTGCAGACAACAAGGCGCGGGGCAATGTAAGCGGCAAGGCGGCACGATTGGCCGTTGATTGGTGCAAGTATCTGGAAACCCATGCAAGGCGTATATATGCAATGTCAGAGAGTCCAGAACATGGGGCGGCGGTTAGATTGGCCGATAAGATAAAAACCAAGTGCTTACCCAGTCCATTTACTACCAGAGACATTGAGCGTAAAGGCTGGCACGGATTGAAGGATAAGTTAGAAATTGAATTAGCCTGTAATATCCTGATAGAAGAAAACTGGTTAATGATGCAAAGAAAACCGAAACCATTAACCGGGCGGCCACCTTTACCGGAGTATTCAATCAATCCTTTTTTTCTGTAAAACACGCCTACCCCGCACCGACAGAACCGACAAAACCACCTTTAGTCAGTTTAGTCGGTTTAGTCAGTAGGGGGTAAAGACATTTTACAAAATAATTAACTGATACAAACAGGAGTCAAACAGATGACAACGGCAAAATTTAAGCCCGGACAATCGGGCAACCCCAAAGGACGGCCAAAGAATAAAACACCCGCCACTTTGCTTAGAAAATCCATTATTGATGATATGCCAGACATTATTTTAAAACTGGTAGAACAGGCCAAAGAAGGCGATACAGCGGCGGCAAAGATATTGCTTGATAGGTGCGTTCCTTCACTCAAACCGCAAGCTATGGCAATCAATTTGCCTGTTAATGGCACACTTGCAGAACAGGGCGGCGAAATTATCCGGGCTACACTATCCGGGCAGATACCGCCTGACATTGGCAGTCAGTTAATAACAGCATTGGCTAATCAATCCAAAATAATTGAAATTGACGAATTGACAAAACGAATAGAGATTTTAGAAGGTAACAATGAGTAATTTAGAAAACAGACTAACCAAGCTGGAAGAAAAACAGCCCGGCAAGACGGTGGTGCGTATCATCCGAACCATAGTTGATTGCAGCGGTAAAACCCCGATTGGCTACCGGTGCGGTGGTATTGAAGTATTCAAACAGGACGACGAGTCAAAAGAAGACCTTAATGTTCGCTTATTCGATGCCGTTGATTGGCCCATTAGTGATAATGACCGTCATATCTTCCACCCAATTTATGCAGATAATGACAATGTGATAATTTAACAATCAAGGCCGGGTAACACCGGCTTTTTTATGCCTGAATTGTTGGCATTTGTTGCGGGTGTTTTTTTAGAATTGCGCCACCAGTGCGCCACGGGAAATTTTAGGCATAAAAAAAGCACTTCGACTAATCGTAAGTGCTTGATTCATTTTATCTTTGGTGGTGGGTCGTGCGCGATTCGAACGCGCGACCATCGCATTAAAAGTGCGGTGCTCTACCGGCTGAGCTAACGACCCAACAAAGAAGACTCATTATAAAGATATTTTTAAATCTCGCAAGCGTTATTTTAACTTATTTTTGATATCGTGTTGGATCGGTTATGCCTGCTTCGGTAAATCCGGCTTTTCTTATGCGGCAAGCATCGCATACGCCACAAGCGCGGCCTTGTTTATCAGCTGAATAACAAGAAACGGTATCCTGATAATTTACACCCAAGGCAATCCCCTGTTTTATAATTTCGGCTTTACTCATTGCAATCAGGGGCGTGTGTATACTGAAATGACCACCTTCAGCGCCGGCTTTAGTCGCCAAATTGGCTAGTTGCTGAAAAGCTTGAATAAATTCAGGACGACAATCAGGATAACCGGAATAATCAACGGCATTAACACCAATAAAGATGTCGCGTAAATTTAAAACTTCTGCCCAACCCAAAGCAAATGACAGGAAGATGGTATTTCTTGCGGGAACATAAGTGACGGGTATGCCTGCCTGAGGCGTATCAGGTACTGCAATATGTTCGTCAGTCAAGGCTGACCCACCAATGGCACCTAATCCCAGCTTAATGATTTTATGATCTTCTACCTGATAATCAGAAGCGATCTGCGCTGCGGCTACCAATTCGGCATTATGCCGTTGTCCGTAATCAAAACTTAAAGCGTAACAGGAGTATCCCTGTTGTTTTGCGAGAGCAAGGACGGTAATTGAATCCAATCCACCGGATAGAAGAATAATGGCTTTTTTTTGCATAAGTATTTATTTACCTTGGGCATCATCCCAAAGTAGTTTGTGTAATTGAATTTGAAAACGAACAGGCAACCTGTCCTGAAGAATTTTTTCGGCAAGCTCGGTTGGATTTTGCCGACCCATCACCGGTGAAAACAAAATTTCACAGCGCTCAAGCAGTCCGTGTTCAGTTAAGGCCGATTTTGACCAATCATAGTCTTCATCATTGCCAATCACAAACTTAACCTGATCTTGGGTGTTGAGAAAATGAATGTTTTGATAAAGGTTTTTACTTAATTCACCTGAACTGGGCGTTTTAAGATCCATGACTTTAATAGCTCGCGGATCTACCGCAGATATATCGATTGCGCCACTGGTTTCCAGCGAAACCACAAAGCCTTTATCAAGCAGTTGTGTAATCAACTCAAGACAGGCAGGCTGTGCCAGCGGTTCGCCACCGGTTACGGTAATGTATTTGGTGCCGTATTGTTCGGCTTGAACAATAATCTCTGCAATCTTTATTTTTTTACCGCCGGTAAACGCATAGGCCGTATCGCAATAAACGCATCGCAGGGGACAACCGGTTAGCCGAATAAATACAGTGGGCAATCCCACTGTATTCGACTCGCCCTGAAGAGAATAAAAAACTTCAGTGATACGAAGTGAACTCACCATCAATTTTTAACTTCATCAAGCTTAAGCAGTTTTTTTTCTGCCAGCAGCGCCGCCGGTGACTTGGGATATTCGGTGATAACGTGTGTTAAATACTCACGCGCTTTTGCAGGGTTTTTCTGTTCTATTTCCAGGTAACCCAACTTTAATAATGCGTCAGGTACTTTTGCACCATTGGGATACTTTTCAATAACGCCATTAAATGCTTTACGTGCAGCATCGTTATCCTGTTTAACCCGATACGCTTCACCCAACCAATATTGTGCATTATTGGCATAGGCACTGGTGGGATACTTACTTAGATAAGCATTGAATTGCGCTATAGACTGATCGGTGTGTCCATTTCTAAGCTCATTATAAGCGTCGTAATACTCCTTTTTTTCAGGTGCCGGCACTTGCGCTTCATCGGACTTTGGTTTGGACGCTTGATCAATCGCAGGCGCGGATTCACTAGACGATACCGGCTTGCCAGTCGGTGCGGGTTCATTTGCAGGTACCGGCACGGTTTCTGGTACCGGCGCTGAAGAATCACTCGCTTTAGCCTCGGCATCACCCGTACCCACCGCTTCCGAAGTGTTTTCGGTAGCGGGCTGGCCAGCGCCATTGCCCTTGCTCTCAATGCCTTGCAGGCGCTCGTCAAAATCAGAATACATAGTACTCTGATGTTTTTTCAACTCATCAATACGATACGCCTGCTCATCTACCTTGCCCGTCAGTTGCTGCACTTCAGCTTGCAATTGCTCCAGACGCCCCATCAACTCATATAACGTATTGGTTGACGGGGCATTGACAGGAGCGGGAGCTGCCGATGTGGGGTACGATGAATGGTCGATGACAACCGGCAATTCTGCATAAACATTACCGCAAGCAGACAGTAATAGTATAAGGCTGGCTTTTTTCATTTAACTATCTACTTAGGTTGGTAAACTATCTCAACACGACGATTTTGCTCCCAGGCAGACTCATCATTGCCTAAGGCTGCGGGTTTTTCTTCACCATAACTAACAATCTGCAACTGGTTTTCAGAAAGCCCTTTAACTTTCATCATACTGGCTACTGACTTTGCACGCTGCTCGCCCAAGGCAATATTGTATTCGCGGGAACCACGCTCATCAGCATTACCTTCCAAGGTGATTCGTTGGCTTGGGTTTGCAATCAAATATTGCGCATGCGCTGCAATAACAGGAACAAAATCCGGCATTACTTCACTGCTATCGAGCATAAAGTAGACGGTTCTTTTTGATAGCGGGTTATTAGGATCGTTAAATTCTGGACCTAAAGTGCTGGCATAATCACCATTACCTGACATGCCATTCATGCCTGAGCCATTCATTTCTGAACCATTTAAGCCTGCGCCCTTATTTAAGCCACTGGTCGAAGCATCATTGATGCCGCTGGTATTATTTTGACTACCGTCAGTAAGGCTGGTATCTTTTTCATCCGAGTCACTACAAGCCGATAACAATAGTGTACCAATAGCCAAGGCCAATAATGTTTTATTCAATTTCATCTTTCAATTCCCAAATATAAGTGCAAACTATAAAAATAACCGCGTTTTAGCGAAAATACTAAGGAGCCCATGAAGGCTCACGAACTTCACCGTTATTAAAGACCAACTTTTGCTGCATTTTACCATCTAATGACACTGCCGATAAGAACCCTGTACGTCCTTTTTTTGAAGCATACAGAATCATGGCACCATTCGGCGCAAAACTGGGTGACTCATCTGATGGCCCACTCGTTAACACATTAATGGCTCGGGTTGCCATGTCCATGACAGCAATACGGTAATCATTGCCATTACCGTGCACCATAACCAGACTTCTACCGTCCGGTGAAAAGCTGGCTCTGGCATTATAACCGCCAGAAAAGGTCAGTCTCTTTTCCTGCCCGCCTTGACTGGAAACCATATAAATTTGTGGTTTACCCCCTCTGTCCGAGGTAAAAACAATGCTACTGCCATCAGGCGACCAGCTAGGCTCAGTATCAATAGCAAAACTTTTAGTCAACTTGGTTAATGAGCGTGTCGACACATTTAAAACAAAAATATCAGGGCTGCCATCCTTGGATAAGGTTAACGCTAATCGAGTACCATCGGGAGACCAAGCCGGTGCGCCATTGATACCCGGAAATTCAGCAACGCGAACTCGCTCACCGGTAGCCAATGTTTGTACATAAATAGCCGCTGTTTTCCTCTCAAAGGACACATAAGCCAATTTCTTGCCATCAGGTGACCAGGCAGGAGACATCAAGGGCTCAACTGATGATGCCACGGGTTGTGGATTAAAGCCGTCCGCATCAGCAACTTGAAGCTGTTGTGATTGCTGTTTACTGCCTTGATTATTGGTAGTGATATAAGCAATACGACCGCTAAATACGCCTTTTTTGCCGGTTAATTTTTCAAAAATAAGGTCACTGATATGATGAGCGGTTCTACGTAAATCAGCCGTTGAAGAGGTCATTTTGTAACCTAATAACTGCCCGCCTTTATAGACATCAAGTAATTGAAATTGAACGTTATACTGGCCGCCACCTGCATCAACAACCTGCCCTATTACCAGGTAATTTTGCCCCACCGCCTGCCAGTCTTTAAAATTAACCGCCGCTGTCGTGCTCGGCCTGCCTGGCATACCTTGTTCGGCCATCATTTTAAAATAACCGCTGCGCTCCAAATCGGCATTTACAACAGCACTAATATTAACCGGGGCACTCTGTGAAGCAAAAGGAACAACTGCAACAGGCACAGCGCTTTCAATACCTTCAGTAATTTCAATGGTCAGCGCTGCATGAGCCATTGGCACATTAAGAGCCAATAGCATCACTAATAAAATTCTTCTAAAAAAATTCACATTCACCTCTAGGTCCGCACACAAAAAAAACGATTTAATTATCACACACGATCACTTGGGAACATGTACAAAACAACTTAAGCCCTCTATCTCCTCACCCCAGCCCTCTCCAGATGGAGAGGGAGCTTGTATTTTGCATTGGCGTCTGAACACTTGCAATCACCAGGGAAGATAACCAAATCTTCTGCCTTAAATTAAACAACACATTGTCATCGTAACTATTTATTATTTCGGATTAAACAAAAACTGAAACGATCTAAATTCTCTGGCAAACAAATCTTTATCTTTAGGTACCGGTAATGGCGATGCTTTGTTAACAGCATTTTCTGCCGATCGGTCAAAAATCTCATCACCACTGCTGGAAACAACTTCAGCATCAATTACGGTACCATCAGACATTAATTTGACCCGGATTGTACACTTTAAACCTTCAGTAGCCGATACAGGACGAATCCAGCTTCGATTTACTTTTTGTTGGATGGCAATTTTTGCCTGCGCAGCTTCGCTCGTCTGTACCGCTATTTTTGCTTGGGCCGCTTGAGCCGCTTCTGCCTTGGCTTGTGCAGCCGCCTCGGCTTTGGCTTGTGCAGCCGCTTCGGCTTTGGCTTGTGCAGCCGCTTCGGCTTTGGCTTGTGCTTGCGCTGCTGCCGCCTCGGCTTTCATCTGTTTAGCTGCTTCAG
>JBAXXH010000101.1:0-12798 GCA_037127995.1 Methylococcaceae bacterium
ATATTTCTGGAATTTGCGTGGTTTTTTTTCAAAATCGGCTTTTTCGTTCAGACACGAAATAGAATTGGAAAAAACGATTTTGCATCATTTTAGAAATACTGGCAGCAACCTCTGAAATATTTTTGTTACAGTTCAAAATAGTGCCAAATTTAGTGTTTTTAACCTGCATTTGTCGGTTTGAAAAAATTAAAACGCCCGCGACAACTCCGGCAACCGGCCATTAATCTAATAAAGTCACGAATTTAAAGGGCTGTATGATTTATGCACCTAACGCTTTATCGCAATAATTCAGTGCCACAATTTTCTTGCTAAGCCCACGCCAGTTAAATTCTTTCCCCTGTGTATCAAAAATATTACAGTGACATTTCAGTGGTTCCTTGCCTATTCTTAAGCTTTCCTTAAATTTATCACCACACTTGTGTATCAAAAATATTACAGTTTTTCTCCGTGCGATGTCCTCATCTTTAGTGTAATAGGGGTTATTTCCATATAAATTCATGATGTTACATTTATGTCGCATGGATTGCTTTGTATCTTTATTGCAGGGTACCAACTCAGGACGAACTGAATGAGTGTTTAAAGTGGCAACGTTATTCCATTGGGATAAAAGACTAAAAATAAAAATAAAAGTGAAATGATAAAGCAGTTGTCAAGCCCCGTGGAAGGATTGACAACTAAACCGGTAGCGTAATCTACCAACCTAAGCCTAAAACATGCCAGTTTATACGCTTAGAACCAATATACAGGAAGATAATTAAGACAAACTGAATTAACATTAAGTCTTGATTAAAATTGGATTTAAGAAGAAATTAAAAATTCTTAAACCCCTCCCTAAGTATTAACTACTGAACACTTTATTAACTCTCTGATTTAGAACCCTGACTTATTAGGAATGTATCATGTCAAATCGATTAATAAAGCGACAAATTTCAGTCAGCTGCGGTGGAAGTCCTTATTAATTTATAAGGCTTTTTTTATTATTATTCATAGGGTTGCGCTAGATAAACAGCTAAAGTTTCAAAGCAAAAGGCAAATTATACTACAAAATTTAAATTCATGATTCAAGTAAGTTTAGTAAGAATAAAGATTGCAAGCCCTAAAGCCGACGGGCTTACCAATAGCCTGATCGATATAGTTCAGAATTGAGATGAATGTGGCATGTTCATAAAAATTATTAACACGACAAAGTTCAGTCAGTTTAGGTGGAAGTCGTTGTTAATCTATAAGGCTTTTTTATCTTTAAGCATACGTTAATTCCTGAAAAACAACCAAAGGTTCAAAGCAACAGAGAATTATTAAAAAAGTTTTAAAAAATGTAGGTTGGGTTACGACGGCTATTGCCACCTCTATCTTCATTGTAATAAACCCCCTGTTAGTAACTTATAAGAGCTATCAAAAAAGAGAGGAATGGGTCATGTTTAAAAAAATTATCAAAGCTACAAATTTCAGTCGGCAAGAAAAGATGGTTGAGCGTTATATGAAAGAGGTCAATGATATTCAGGCGGCTGGGGTATCTCGACGGGATTTGTTTAAAATGGGCCTGACTGCTGGCGTGGGCGGGCTGACAGCTATTGGCGGCGGTGTGTTTTTGCCTAATCTGGCGGAAGCGTCCAACAGCAGTTCTTCTCCCGGGATTATTAGTCCTCCCTGCACTAAGCCTTGGTCGGATCCTCTGCCTATCCCCAAAACGCCTGTTTCTGTGGGTAATTTTACAGGGCCCGTGGCCGAAAAAGGTCAGTGTCTGGAAACCCAGAACCTTTATAACCCTGGCAATGGCCCCATTGGTGCCTATGAGAATTTTACCGAAGCGCGTACTGAAGATCATCAACGCTGGGATGAATTGGGTGGCTTGGCTGCCTGTACAAAATATGAGTTGATGGCCAAGGAGATTGACTGGAATTTCTATTCCGCTGCTGAGTATCCGTCTTTTAATTCCAAGGTGTGGACTTATGTAGATATGAATCCCAATAGCAATGGCGATTATGCTGCCGGCGTGTTGCGGTTAAAGGCGCAGTATGGTTCGCCAGTGTTGATGCGCATGTACAACGGCTTACCCAAAAATGGCAGGGACACGCAAGGCTTTGGCATAAATCAGTGTTCGCCGCATCTTCATAATGCCCACAACCCGCCAGAATCCGATGGCGGGCCGATGCGCTTCTGGGATTCCGGTAAGTGGTATGACTTCTGGTATCCCAATATACGCGCCGGTTTTGCCAGTACCCACAAAGCTGGAACATATCGTAATGGTTTGTGGTGTCCGGGCGATTGGCAAGAAACTCAAAGCACGCTGTGGTTTCATGACCACCGGATGGATTTTACTTCGCAAAATGTTTATAAAGGCCTGGCTTCTTTTTACACCTTGTTCAGTAAAGATATTAACCTGGATACGGATGATGAAACGACCGGCTTAAGATTACCCAGTGGTCAATACGATATTCCTTTGCTGTTTACTGACAAGGTGCTGGATCAAACCGGACAGATGTTTTTTGATACCTTCAACATTGAAGGCATCCTTGGCGATCAGCAAACCGTTAACTTTAAAATTAAACCCTATTTAACGGTTGATCGCCGTAAATACCGGTTCCGCTTCCTGGATGCGGGGCCTTCACGCTTTATTGAATTGTCGTTAAGTAACGGTGCCAGAATGACCCGTATCGCCAATTGCGGTAATTTGTTACCCAAGGCGCAAATCGTGCCCAGCATACGTTTGGGCGTTGCTGAACGCGCCGACGTTATTATCGATTTCAGCACTTATGAGCCTGGCACGGTGATTTATCTGGAAAACCGCCTCGAACAACTCAACGGCAAAGGCACTACCGGCAAAATATTAGCCTCCGGCAGCAATACCCAATTGCTCAAGTTTATTGTTTCAAGCGCCACTGTTGTCGATAACAGCGCACCGTTGGCGACGCTACAAACTCAGGTGATGGTGCCTTTCCCAGACCGCACTAAAAATCCGGTCAAAATTAAACGCAAGTTTGATTTTGGCACCAGTAATGGTGCCTGGGTGGTTAATGGTCAGTTCTTTAATCCAACAGTTATCAGCGCTTATCCGATAGAGGGCTCTCAGGAAGAGTGGACGCTAACTTCCGGGGGCGGCTGGTCACATCCGGTGCATATCCATCATGAAGAATTTCAGATTGTTAACCGCGATGGTAAGGCTCCCGCAATCGATGATTTATCCAGAAAAGATGTCGTTCGTATTGGTGATGCTGCCCAAGCTACAACGGGAACCTCCAGTATCACCTTCGACATGCAGTTCCGTGATTGGTATGGCGATTACCCCATGCATTGCCATAACGTAGTGCATGAAGATCACGCCATGATGATTCGATGGAAAATCGTGCCGCCAACAGATCCTAATGCCGGCAAGTAATGTGTCTAACTTAATTATTAAAGAGTAACCAGCGATGAAAAAAAGAGACTTTATTAAAAATATGACCGGCGCTTCTTTAGGGGTTGCGGCTTTAGCCTTTATTCCGGAGAGCTTTGCCATTCCCTTGACTCCGGTTGTTGGCAACCAGACCAGTCGCAGTAAACGGGCTTTTCCTAATGTTCCGGTGGTGACGCATGAAGGCAAGGTCGTGCGTTTTTATGATGATCTCATCAAGAACAAGACTGTCATGATCAACTTTACTTATACCGATTGCCAAGGTATTTGCCCCGGTATGACGGCTAACCTGAAACAGGTTTATAAAGAATTTGGTGACCGCATGGGCAAGGATATTTTTATGTACTCAATTTCTCTACAACCGGAACACGATACCCCGGCGGTTTTAAAAGCCTATACCGAAATGCACAGAATTAAGCCGGGCTGGACATTTTTGACCGGCAGCAAAGCAAATATTGAGTTGCTTAGGGAGCATCTGGGTTACAAGTTTTCTGATCCTCGTTTGGATAAAGATAAAAGCGAGCATCTGGGGGTTGTCAAGTTTGGTATTGAAGCCTTGGAGCGATGGGGCATGGCACCGGCTTTGGGTGATCCTAAATACCTTGCCGAATATGTTCGCTGGATGGAACCCAACGGTGCACGGCCCGTGTTATCGGAAATGATGGGTTAAAACATCGGGGTAAGGCGGCTTTGCAGTAACTGCAAAAGCCGGCCGAAACGTTTGAAGACCTCAACATAAACAAAACGTGAGTAACGGGGTTGCAAACCCCGTTACGCTTCAGCAAATGAAAAAATATCGGTAAATATAACAATTCGGTGCCTGCAGCGCAGGATTTAGAGCAATTAAATAATTTAAAGGTGATCCTGCTATGAAATTTAAGTACCTTACCATCGCTATCGGCTTGATGAGTGCTTTGGTTGCTGCCAATTCCGTGTTCGCTGCACAAGGCAACCAAAATGGTATCAAGCCTGCTATTTTCCCTGGCAGCCCCATTATACCGCCCCCGGTTGTACCAACCCGGTTTGATGTGACCGGCTACATACAAAGTGCTGTCGTCGATCCTAATGTTTGCGCGGGTTCGGGTAGCAGCCTTGACCATCGTCTATGGGGCGGCAGGGTGACAGTCAATGGTATCGAGATCATCATTCCATGCAATACCCTTCTGCAAATGCCGGCGACTTCGTTGACATGGGCGGATCTTTTCGATCCATTGTTGACCCCAGCCGGCACAGCGCCAGACACATCGGGCCTGGCGCTTAACGATAAACCCCTTACGCCGCCCGGTCCGTTGCCTTTACCTGCTTATGAAATTCATATACAGGGAAATATTGTCAAGGATTCAGCAACAGGTGATGCCAAACATATCGCCGGGCTGGTTTTTATATCCCAACAGAGTCTTAATCTAGGGCAGGGTTATATCAAGTCCATTGATTACACCACCGGTGAACTTTGCGTGTCTTCGGTTTTGCCCGCTAACGGACTTCAAGGGCAATCAAACGCAAGTCCTAACTGCAATGTTCCTGATGCGCGTGTCCGGGTTAACGATCCGGCAGGCCGTTTTGGTTTAAAACATGGTGGTACAGGATGTAAGACAGGAGGCACTTGTGATGTGGAAGAGAGTCACTATGATCCACGTTTTACAGCGGATACGGATAATCCGACGATTCATGCTGCTACGGGTTTTCCGATGTGTATTCCAAGGGCTTTTCCTTTTGGCTCAGATGGAGATACCGATGCGCTTTGTCCTCAGCAGAACCGTCCCAAGCAAGGTAACGGTGCGCTATGTACTAATTTGCCATCGGTCAATGGAATTTTTTTCCCGCCCTTTCCTGCACAAACGGATGGTTATTGTCACAGTTTCGTGATGGATTCGTTGCCGACTATTTCAGCTCCACCGCCAGGTCCTTGCGGTACGATAACCGACGCTAGCGGTTCAACAACTACCATTTCTTGTACAACCCGGGCGGATCGGCAAGCACCTTTTGAAGTCGGCGATTACATTGATTATTCAGGTACCTTGATGATTGATGGCAAAGGGGTGGATTATTACATTTCTGCGCATACCATCAATGCTCATATAGGGATTTATACCTATCCAGGAACCAAGCCGGTCTATGTGATGCTTGAAGGATTGCTTGCCGGGACTAATGCGTTACCCATCCTAAATTTTTCACAGGAGGTTACGTCAAGGATTAAGGTTGAGGGCTTTACCACCGATCCGAGCAGCATGGTTGATATTTTTGCCATGGATGTTGATAAACTAAATGGAAACATCACTGAACGTTGGTTAGCTAGCGTGAATCCTTCCGGGCCACCGGTCATCGGACGCGCCCGCTTTGTGCCTGCCGCAGGAAGCTTTTCTCCACCGACGCGGAATATGCGTATCGTTAGCCGGTCGATGTGTAATAGTAGAACACAGCCTTGTTACATCCCCCAAGCCTATCAGGATCCCAAAAATCCTGCCGGCAAGTATGCTAACGGTTTGGTTGCCGGTCAGTATAATGCGCCCAATTTTGAGTACATTTTCCCAGAAAATCTGTTCTTGGGTGATCCCGTACTGCCCAATAACTTTCAGGATCTGGCCTTCTTGGCCTGTGGTTCCGGCCCCCTAACCACGGCTACTGCGAGTAACAATCCGCCCATCGTCGGTCCGCTTGATCCGGTGCCCTGGGCGCAGCCTATGCCGACGCCAAGCCAATGCGCAGGCAAACTGGCTAACCAGTTGACCATCCCTGCAACGCAAACACCGGATGGGGTCAGTATTATTAACGCTACCTGGGATAACAGACAAAATAAAGGCAAACTCGCAGTCGTTGCTACATCGACTTTGATAAATGCAACCCAAAATCTACAACTGTATATCCAGGCTTTTGACCAGTTTGGTTTTCCGATGGCTGGCAATCCTCAACCGATGCAACTGGCATTCAATGCTGCATGTCTGGCGGGTAATTCGCCATGCTGGCAGTATATAGCGTCTGGAATTATTGTAGATCCACTGCACCCAGGTGGTGGAAATCCAAGTCTGCCCAGTAACATCTATGCAGTTCCAACTACGGTGACCGTATACTCAAGCCGGGGCGGGCATGCGGACATTGTTGCCCCGACATTGAAATTGTTGTGCGCTGTTTTGCCCAATGGCCAGAACACCTGTTTTTAACTGAGCAACTAATACTCAGAGAGGATTTACTATGAATACTATATCCAGGCTGGGTCTAAAAGGTCTGCCAAATTGTTTCGAACTTGCTGCTTTCCTGGTAGTTGTCACTTTAACGGCCGCTTTCACTCATCCCGTGATGGCGGTGTCTGTCAGCCAGCCGGCATCGCTAACAGATTTTTGTGCCGCTAATGCTATGAATGCGCTTAACTTTCCGGAAATGCCCGGTTCACTCAAATGTACGCCAGCGCCAGAGCCCTACATCATTGATGGGAGCGGAAATAAAGCATCGATATCCCCAAGTATCATTAAAAACAAGGCGGCAGTGATAGCGCTTGGGAAAATGTTATTCTGGGATAGCCAGGCAGGAAGCGACGGTATTGCGTGCGCCAGTTGTCACTTTCAGGCGGGTGCGGATAACCGCATCAAAAACCAGATCGACCCGGGTCTGAGAAATGCGAGCGGTACTTTTGCGAGTGACGGTATTACCCCCATCGGCCATGTTTTCGATTTTATGGCTTCGTATCCCAACAAGACTAATCTGGATCCTTTGCTGCCTGCATCCGGAAAAGGCCCCAACTACACACTGAAAAAGGCAGATTTTCCTCTGCGGCAATATCAAGAGCCACCAATTCCCGTCGTCGGTCAACCCCTTCAAGCTGACCGGAACGCGCCAATTGTCTACGACAGTGATGATGTTGTTTCTTCGCAGGGCGTTTATCACTCAACATTCAATGGCTTGACACCGTCAGGTAAAAAAGAAAAATGTCGAAAAAGGTTCCCTACCTCTGGTCCAAATATGCCGCTGTTTAATGTGGGCGGAAACTCGGTGCGTCAGGTCGAACCTCGCAATACGCCTACGATTATTAATGCGGTTTATAATTTCCGTAATTTCTGGGATGGCCGGGCAAATAACGTATTTAACGGACTGGATCCGTTTGGTCTGAGGCGATCTAGTGCGACAACGGTTCCAACTACCATGATATATATCAAGGATACGAAGGGTAAGCCCATTCCAAAACCAATTGAAATATATAACGCCAGCCTGGCATCTCAAGCGGTCGGACCTGCGCTCAGTGACTTTGAAATGTCTTGTGGCGGAAAAGAATTTTCTGAGTTAGGCAAAAAAATGCTGTCACTCAAGCCGTTGGGTAAACAAAAGGTGGATTTATCCGATAGCGTATTAGGTTCATACACCACTCCAAGTGGCGATATTAAGCCGGTAAATACTTATAAGCTGTTGATACAAGCTGCTTTTAATAATGCTTATTGGGATGTGCCGGATTCGCAAACGGTAGATGGCTATAAACTTATCGAAAACAATTTTTCATTGTTTTGGGGTTTGGCGGTTCAAGCCTATGAAGCAACACTGGTATCCGATGACTCCCGCTTCGATCAGGCGATTAATGGGGTCGATAAACTCACTGACCAGGAGCAAAGGGGTCTGAACTTGTTTTTGAATCAAGGCAAATGTGTTGCTTGTCATTTGGGCGCAGAATTCACCTCTGCGTCAGTCACGCATGTGTTGAATCCCAATAATTTATCAAACGCCGACAAATATATTGAGCGTATGTTAATGGGTGATGGTGGCATCGCCCTATATGATACAGGGTTCTACAATATTGGCGTGCGTCCTTCAGCAGAAGACCTGGGTGTGGGTGCGGGCGATCCTTATGGTTTCCCTTTGTCGTACACCCGAAATGCAAAGATGAAAGCGAATAACCCGATGGATTACAGTATCGCAAATCCAAATATTTCCAGTTTATCGCCTGACCCGTTTCAGACTGACTCCAGCCTTTTTGCTGCGAATTTGGGTACTATTTTCTGGAATCCTAATACAACTGCCTATGGTTATCTTTCTGGTACTGATCCTGTTGTCAGTGACGAGCGCGATGCGGTTGATGGAGCCTTCAAGTCATCGACCTTGCGTAATGTGGAGTTGACCGGACCCTATTTCCACAATGGCGGACAGGCAACCCTGGAACAAGTCGTCCAATTCTATAACCGCGGCGGGAACCGCAAGGATTTATTTCCAAACGACCCAATCTGCGGCGGGGCGAAATTTGCTAATGACATATACGGTAATACAGTGGTTGCGGCTGATCCAGTTACGGGGCTAATCGACAGTTCGGGTTTTCTGTCAGGTTCCGGATCAGCCAGCAATCTTGCTCCGGATATGGCGGGCGCAAAGGATTTGCTTACTAGCTTTTGTAATCCAACCCAACCGCCGCAGGAAATATTGGGATTGAGCAGCACAGACGTGGACGATTTAGTCGCGTTTTTGAAGTCGCTTACCGATGACCGTGTCCGTTGGGAAAAAGCGCCCTTCGATCATCCTTCCTTAACGATACCCAATGGCCATGTGGGAGATGAGAATAAGGTGAAATACAATCCGGCAGTAGAACAAACGTTAGTGCTGCCAGCGGTGGGAGCCGCCGGACGACAAGTTAAAGGCTTGCCGGCACTGCAATCTTTTGATGCCGGACTGAAATAAGAAAACAGGTTTTATTTTGCAGCCATGGCCTATGTTAGCTGCGTATCCTTTTGCAATAGCAAAGATTATTGGTAAAGAAATCTGCTTTATTTAATGACATTTTTTACACTTTGATTAAAACCTTAATTAACGGAGTATTAACGTGAAACCAAAACATACTTTACCTGTGAATGCGCTCAAGACAGGGTATTCTGTACCATACAAACACCGGATTCTGGCCGGAGTCAGCCTGATGCTTATGTTGCCATGGCTGGGGAACGCTGCCGGGGCAACTTTGCCGGGTGGTACCCTGGATCCGAGGACAATACCCAAATATACCACTCCCTTGTACATTCCCCCGGCAATGCCTAAGACACATAACGGAGGAGGATCTCCTGGCGTCGACTATTACAAGATCGCCGCACGTCAGATTTCACAACAGGTACTTCCCAAAACGCTGCCAAAGACGACAGTGTGGGCATACGGTTCCAGCGATCATCCGAATACTTTTCACGCTCCTTCCTGGACCATCGAGGCGACAGTCAACCGTCCGGTACGGGTGAAATGGATCAACGATCTCAAGGACACCAATGGGCATTTTCTCCCTCATCTTCTGCCGGTTGATCAGACCGTACACTGGGCTAATCCTCCAGGAGGTCCAGGGGGGCAAGACAGCATGGGATTAGATCCAACCACGTATCGGGGACCAGTGCCTCTTGTCACCCATCTCCACGGCTCGCATGTAGTTTCTGGAAGCGACGGTTATCCGGAATCCTGGACTTTGCCTGCAGCAAAGAACATCCCGTCCGGTTATGCGCCCCGCGGATCGCATTGGAATCAAATTGAGGGGGCGGCCGATGACTCCGGCGCGGCGATTTATGAATATTCCAACGACCAGCGTGCCATGCATTTGTGGTTTCACGACCATACTCTGGGCATGACCCGAAACAATGTCTATGCCGGTTTGGCGGGAAATTATATGTTGCGTGGCGGTCCATCAGATCTGCCGAGCAGGCTATCTCCACAAGGGGCCTACGAGATTCCATTGCTGATCCAGGATCGCGCCTTCAATAGCGACGGTAGTCTGTTCTATTCGGGGGATCGGGCGTTCTTTGAGGGCGTGGCTAAGGCGGATCTCAGGATACCCTTTATTCCGGACAAAACCATGAACAACCTTTACAGTGATGTCTCACCTATCTGGAATCCGGAGTTTTTCTCTAACGTAATGCTGGTCAATGGCAACAGTTGGCCAAAACTCGACGTCGAGCAGCGCCGTTATCGTTTCCGCATTCTCAATGCTTCTGACTCACGCGCCATGATTCTGAAAATTGCCGGCGACCCGAAAGCCCGGCCTGCAAGAGCGGATGTAAAGTGGTGGGTGATCGGAGGCGATGGCGGCTTTTTACCCCATCCGGCGAAGTTAGATTCGCTCCTGATTGGGCCTGCCGAAAGGATCGATGTTGTGGTGGACTTTACTAACAGTCCGAGCGGCACTCCTCTCTACCTGATCAATGAAGCTCCTGACGAGCCTTATGGCGGAGGCGTAGGAGGGGTAACAGAAGTGCCAGGTGTGACGGATTATGCCTACGCCGATCCGGAAACCACCGGCCAGGTGATGAAGTTTAACGTCGTGCAGCGCACTTCGGAGGATCGCTCAGTTCCCCTGCAACAGATAGAGAGCCTGTTACCGGCCGAAGACTTGGGAATTCCCACTCATGTTCGCAAGGTATCCATTAATGAAATGGGATCCCAAACTGTTTTTGCGGACTACAACACCGATGCCAATAATAACCTGTTGAGTATTACCGAGAACCCCAACGGTATCCAATTCGGCCCGACCGTGTCCGAGCTCGGGACTATGGATCATCACCTGTATCCTGCGCACTTCCCCTGGATGGATCCGACTACGGAAAATCCCGGTAACGGCACCACTGAGATATGGGAAATTTACAATTTCACAGCGGACGGCCATCCAATCCATATGCACTTGGTAGAATTTCAGGTAATAAACCGTGAGTCTCTGGCTGTCGACGCTGACGGTATATCATTGCAACCTGCACAACTGAAAGGCCATTTTTATACAAGGCGACCAGAAGCTTGGGAACTCGGTTCCAAAGATACAGTGATCGCCTATCCGGGTGAAGTGACACGGGTGAAAGCCAGATTCGACCGTCGCGGTGTGTATGTATGGCATTGCCACATTTTGTCTCATGAGGACAACGATATGATGCGACCCATCTGCGTGGGCAATCAAGCCGACTGTCCAATTGTTCAGCTGGCTCACTAAGGCAATGTAGTTGTATCTTTTTGACACTGAAAGAACCTTGGTTTTGCCGAAATAAGCAATTTTTAATTATAATGCGAAAGCTGATAGGTTGATGATATGGACTCCTCACAAATAAATAAATCGAGAATTTTTTAATCGGCGTATTGAGGAGTCCGACATGAACATTAGTGTAACAGACTTAGATATAGCAAAACAGTTTTTCCATCGAGTTACCCTGCGAGCCGATAGTAAAATCATAAGAAACAATGCTGTTTTCGTGGTAGCTGCTCTTGGTGAAGAGGATTATTACCGCATTTTTATATTTCAACTCTGCCCTGACAATGAATACAAGTGCTTAGCTGTGTGCATAATTAGAATCTCCTCAACGGGTTTTCTCCCTGTGTTTGGGCTGCTTTACCTATTGCTCTTTTTTTCGCCTGCAAACGCGGATTGGCACGGGGAACTGAGCTTTCGGAGTGACTACGTTTATCGGGGCTATTCCAAAAGCCAGGGCAATCCGGTTATACAAGGCCTCATCGATTATGAGGATAAGGCGGGTTGGTTTGGAGGGCTGGGAGTTTCTCAAGTTAATTTTGACAATCTGCCTAATGTAAGCTCCGCAGTGGTTGAAATTAAACCTTATGCGGGTTGGGCCTTTCCGCTCTCCACTGACTGGAGTACGGAGCTGTCCGCCAGTGGCTATCTCTATAACAGCAAAATCTTTGAACAGAATGCTGATTACGCGGAATTTAGTGCCACTCTGCATTACCAGGACTCGTTAAGCGGGAAAATTTCAGTTGCACCCAATGCCTATCAACGCCATGTGACAGTGTCCGGTTATGAACTCAATTATCGCCGCGATATGTTGGATACGGTGCAATTTTCAGGGGGACTGGGTTACTCCCAAGCCGGAGCATTGTTTGGTCAGGACTATTTTTACTGGAATCTGGGCGCTTCGTGGTTTGTGACATCCTATCTGACTCTTGATGCCCGCTATGTCGATGTTCATCTCAATAATTATGATGATTCGGAATTACCCGGTGATGAATTCTATCCACGCCCGATAAAGAATAAATATTTACTGTCCATCACCTTGGGATTTTGAAATTTCTTGGTGGCATTTGAACTTTTATACCTTGTTACGGAATATACTAATGACTCAACTTGAAATGACAAAAACAATGACTCAAGCAGCGTTACGTTTAGTCCCTACCCGAAATCGACTACAGACTCCGGATAAGTCTGATTCAGCGGTGGATGAGTCTGTCTTGCTTCAACGTATTATCGAAGGCGATACGTTGGCATTTGAGGTGTTTTACAAGCTCTACTATTCAAAGCTGTCCCGCTTCATTCTAAGGATGACGCACCAGCCTGAATCAGTCGAGGAACTGATACAGGAAACCTTGTTGGTGGTCTGGGAAAAGCCCGAGGGTTTCAACCACACCTGCAAAATATCCACTTGGGTTTTCGGTATTGCCTATAATAAAACGCTTAAGTTGATATCTAAAAAAGC
>JBAXXH010000102.1:0-12776 GCA_037127995.1 Methylococcaceae bacterium
GCGGCTGCCATAGCCAGGTCATGTTTAATGATCTTATTAATTTCCTGGAGTTTTTTTTCCAGATTTAAAATACGTTCTCCGGCCTTTATGCGTGCGTGCAATTCATCCAGTTGAACGGGTTTACGAATAAAATCATCGGCACCTGCTTCCATGCCTTGTACTGTTGATTCCGTATCAACAAGAGCAGTCACCAGGATAATATAAGTATAGAAAGGCAAATTTAAGGCGCGTATCTGCTCACAAAGCTCAGTGCCATTGCCGCCCGGCATAAGCCAGTCGGTAATAACAAATTGAATCTTGTCGTCTATAATGAGGGTTATAGCCGAATTGATGTTGTCTACAGAAAGTACATCATAACCCCATTTTTGGAGGCTACGTACCATCATGAGGCGAGCGAGTTGATTATCTTCAACGATAAGAATACGCATATTTATAAATTCCTTATTTTCATTATTGATTAAGCTTATAGTCGGTGAACAACATTGCCTGAACAAGAAAGTTTGTAAAAGGCCAACTCATTGGCCCTACTAAATTAATGTTGTTGAACATACGCTTGCAGAGTATTAATTAAATTAGTTGCCGTCTTGTTCAAGGCATCGATCATGCTTTGATAATCAGCAGCTTGACCACTGCGTGCCGATTGTTCCAGACGCTGAGCACACGCGATTACCTGTGCAGCATAAAAATGAGCAGCGGCCCCTTTAAGTGTATGGGCTGTATCAGCCAGTGCCGACAGATCACCTGTCGCATATAATTGGGATATGTCATTGAGCTGTGTGGGACTTTCCATTAAAAATAACGGAATCATTTCCAGCAGTAAAGCTTTATCACCCTGCAGGTGCATCAGTGTAGTCGTTTCATCCCAAACACTTGGATCATGGGTTACCGAGACTTGGGTATCGTTGACCAAGACCGGAAGTGTTGTCGGGCTATCAGTATCAAAGTATTTTGCCAACAGTGCAATTAATTGCGAGTCTACCAAAGGCTTGCTTAAATAATCGTCCATGCCGGCGGCCAAACATTTTTTTCGTTCATCGCTCAGGGCATTAGCGGTCAGTGCAATCACGGTTTGATGCGGCAAGCCCATACTGGTTTCAAGTAACCGTAATTCACGCGTAGCACAATACCCATCCATAACGGGCATGTGGCAATCCATAAAAATCAAATCATATCCGTGTTGCGCCAACTTGGCCATAGCCAGTTGACCATTTTCTGCCAGTTCGGGAACAATGTTAAATTTGCCCAGTTTGGCAATAATAACTTTTTGATTGGTTTTGTTATCCTCGACAACCAGTACTTTTTTGTCTTGATAATTGGGGCTATCAAGTTTAGTGCGGGCCGGTTTACGCTTTTTATATGAAACACCTTGTACAGCATTAACAATCGCATCGAAAAGTTGCGATTTCCGGGCAGGCTTTAACAAGTGTTGCACTATTTTTGTATTTTGATAGTCGACTAGATTCAACTGATTACTGGAAGACAATAATATAATCGGTATGTTTGCCAAACCGGTTATTTGCGCCAGACATTTTGCCAGGGTTAAACCGTCCATCACCGGCATCTGCATATCCAGTACGATTAAATCATAAGTTATACCTTGGCTAGCCGAGGCCTGTAATTCTATCAGTGCCGTCGTGCCATTATCGACCTCGCTGATATCTAGCCCCCAATCGTTTAGGTAATGACTCAGGATGTTACGATTAGTGGCATTATCATCGACAATCAGGGCGCGTTTACCGGATAGATCAACCTTCGGCTCGGCAGCAGAAAGTGCCTCACTTTGTTTGAGCGGCAAGGTAAACCAAAAACAGGAGCCTTGGTCCGCGACGCTGTCGACACCGATCGTGCCACCCATCAGGTCTACCAGTTTTTTGCTGATAAACAAGCCCAGACCCGAGCCGCCAAAGCGACGCGCCGTGGTACTCTCGCCCTGAGAAAATGATTTAAATAAACGCGACTGGTTTTCTTCCGAGATACCGATACCCGTATCGCGAATTTCAAAGCGAAGCAGCTGTGGACTATCCGGTAGTGGAATAACGCAGATTGACACCTCACCTTGCTCGGTAAATTTTACCGCATTGCCTATTAAATTAGTCAATACTTGCCTGATACGCTGGGGATCGCCCTGCCAGAGAGAAGCCAGGTTTACCGGCAACAAACAGTTTAATTCCAAGCCCTTCTCATGAGCGCGCAGGGCGAGTAAGGCACAAATGTCATCAATCAGATCAACCAGATTAAAATTAACCGGCTCCATTTCAATTTGATCGGCTTCCAGCTTGGATAAATCCAAAATGTCGTTGATAATTTCCAGCAAGGCTTCCGCAGAACTATGCGCGGTTCCCAGCCAACTCTGTTGAAGGGTGTCAAGTTCCGTTTCGCTTAACAAATCAAGCATGCCTAACACGCCATTCATGGGGGTGCGAATTTCATGGCTCATGTTGGCCAGAAATTCCGATTTTATCCTCACCGCTTCCTCGGCCAGCTCTTTAGCTTTTACCAGTTCTTTGGACGCGTTGTGTATGGCGGTCATGTCGTAAATCCAGCTTAAGACGGCCGCATTCCCTTTATATTCAATCGGTATGTGTGATATCAATGACCAGACTATCGTATTGTCACACGGGCGTTTTAATTCAACCTGGCGATTGATTACGCTATGGCCTTGAGCCACTTCCGCAACGATCTGCTGATAGTCTTCGACGTTGACGTAAAACTTCTCAGTGTTACCGTCCTCCGGGTCAGAATCGCCGATAAGGTTTTTATAGCTCTGGTTGTAGAACACAACGTCGTGCCCGTCGTTAATGGCGATTCGGGCCGCTATAGGGCTAATATTTATGATATTAAGTAATTGCTGCTCACTCTCTTGGAGTTGAATTTCATTGTGTTTACGTTCGGTGATGTCTGTCCGTATTGCAATATATTGATTGATATTGTCGTTGGCATCCAAAAACGGCACAATGGTAGTCAGCACCCAATACAGTGAGCCATTCTTTGTGCGATTACAAATTTCACTTTGCCATACCTTTCCGACCGTTATGGTGAGAAACATGTCAGTAAAAAATTCACGGGAATGCGCTCCTGAATTGATTAATCGATGATTTTGACCTATTAATTCTTGCTCTGTATAGCCGCTAATTTGGCAAAATTTCTCATTTGCATAAGTAATTGTGCCTTTTACATCGGTAATGGCAACAATGGCATGTTGGTCAAGCGCGTATTTTTGATGCTGTAATTCAGCCATCACCTTTTTTTTCTGATCTTCATTTGTCTGTAAAACACTCGCTATTTTATTTATCTGAAGCAGTGCCTGATTGCGTCCCTTGGCGAGTCGCCATATCAACAGTGTGAGCAGTACACTGCCTAAAGTGCCGAGCACCCAAATCAAATTAGCGGTGTTTACATTAATTTTTGCTTCAAAGCCGGGTAGGGAACGTGCCTTGATAGTCCATGAATGCCCGTTAATAGATAAATATTGAGTGCCTTGGTATAAGGCTGGCTTGTCTTGCAACAGCGACAGTTTAAAATCACTGTCATAGAGTAATGTTTCAGGCGTGGCGTTTTCGCCATCAAAAATTTCATAATCAATAGTTTCGTCACGTGCACCGAATGAGCCCAACAACAGGTCATCCATACGTAATGCCAAAGAGATATAGCCAAAAATATTGGCACGCCGATCGCTAAGCGTTTCGTGAGGTTTGCCGTTGCGATACACGGGATAAAAAAGTAAAATGCCTGGCTGAATCTGCTGACTTGTTTCCTGTCGTAATTTGATCTTTTCTGTTATGCTGAACGACCCCATATCGCAGGCTTGCTCCATGGCTTGTCGTCGCTTGGCCTCAGAAAACGTGTCAAACCCAAATGCATTCAGGTTTCGATCGATAAAGGGTTCTATATACAGGATCGGGGTGTAAACTTCTCGTTCTCCTTCGGGAAAGACGGTATAGCCGGGAAAGCCTTCTTTTTGGACAGCCGTGATGTAACCGGTTTTTTCTTGATGAGGGACGACCTTGTTGAAGCCAATGGCCTGAAAGCCGGGATAATAACGTGCCAGGCGTAGATCAGACACAAACGCTTTAAACTCGTTGCGAGTAACATTATTAGAGGCGCTAAATAAAGCATCAATACTTTCCAAAACTTGTTGATAGGCAATAAGTCGCTGATCTAAAATAAGTTTAAATTCTTTATTCTTGTTATTGAAGTCTTGCTGTAGGCGTTTATGTTCAGAATTCAGGACAGCTTGTTGAGCAAAATAAGTTAATCCTAATCCTAATCCTAATCCTAATCCTAATCCTGGCACCAACGTTAACAATTTAAACAGCAAGCCGGTGCGTTGCCATTTTTTAAAGACGCTGGTTTTGTTGGTGTTTTTATCAGTCATGGCGTACTTTTATTAATTCTGATGCTGTGTAAAGGTGCATGATCACCTGTTTTTTGTACTCAATGACGCTTTGCAATCTGAACCATTATGATTGGCGTAGTTTATTTTTTTATGACGCTTGCTATTCATCTGCGTTTCATCAATATTTGTAAGTATTCACTTCCCCCCCTTTAAAAAAGGGGAGAGCAAAGCGAGAGCCGAGGGGGATTTATCTAAATAAAATCTCCCCTAACCCCTCTTTTTCAAAGAGGGGACTAAATGATTACCCCCAATCTGGAGTTTAATGGGCGAACGATAAGTATTTAATTACAGAATCGAGGGAAAAATAATCGTAAACTATTCAAGATTTATAATAACTTTAAGCTATATATTAGTAATGGCAATGCAATTTTATGCTGAAATATTGGCATCCTTCATAGAAGCCCAAAAGTAGTTGACACTTTTTTTATCACAAAAAATGCCAATAATCTCTGTCGGGTTAGGCGCTAGCCGTAACCCGACACAGATACTTCGATTTGTCGGGTTACGCTGTCGCTAACCCGACGCGATGTTAATTGCAAAAAGTGTAAACCGAGGAGTGAAGGATCCCGAAATATTACATTATTGATTTCTTTGTATGCTTCGTATAATCAGTGGTAGCTGCTCTTGATCTAGCTGTTCATCTAGTTGCTTCTTATCCTGTAGTTGCTGTTGTAGTTGTGTTTGCTCTTGTTGTCGTTGTTCCTCTTCCTGTTGCTGTTGCTCATACTGTTGTTTCCTTGAATCCCGCAGCTGCTGTTCCCGTTGTATTTGTAACTGTTGCTCAGCGTCGGCAAAAACGATATTAGAAGTTAAAAGTATGGCACTGATTATGAATATCTTTTTCATTCTTTCTCTCTTACTTGACCGAATTGATTAAATGTATAAATCGTTAAATTACATTATAAGGATCGCGTTGAATTAGCTTGATTTACTTTCATCAGTTGCTTTTTTTAAACTTTAATATTCCTGGACTACAATTTTTAATTTTAAAGAATTAAGGTAAAAATTCATAGTAAAACATCTGATTTTTGCGTAGACTTATTATTTGTAAATTGCATTTAAGATATTAATACAACTTAAAAACATATCGTAGTCATATAAACATACGAATTTAATAAGTCACTACGCATCAAGATCCTGTTGTCTATTATCTTTAACACCGATATTTTACAATTAAAGAGAAGGTAAAGATGCCTGATTTTGAAGTGAGCCATTTGCGCTGTAAAATAACACCTTGATTAATAAGATAATTTATTTTTCACAAATTATTTTATCATTCTAACATATTGTAATTATTAGCTTTAATTCTGGGGTGGAAATTTGTAAAAAACGAATTTCATCAAAATCTACCCCCCTCAAACCCTGATTCTACCGTTGAAAATTGGGGTGAACGAATTTTACGAGGCACTACAGACTAGAAATATCAAGGTTTACAGAACAGCGCAAATGGCTCGAAGCGGGTAAAAAATAGTTATCCCTCAAGCTGTTACTATGTTAATTGAGCAACAAGGGTATAATCTGAAAAATTAACATCAGTTCAAATTACAACCCCATGATTCAAATAATTATCAGCCGTACAGCGTTATTATTATGCCTCTTATTATTGTCAGGCTGCGCAGTCATGGAAGCCATAGGGGGCGACTGGGCCTCCATGGATGGGGCTTGGGAAATTGTACCCGAAGGTACGCCTGATGCAAACAAGGCTTTTACAGTTCCTGACAGATCCAAGCGGATTTCCGAAACCAGCGCCATTGATGCATTTAAAGAGGAAACCAAGAAAGTTGACGATTATCTGTTATATGACGGTGATGATATCAATATTGAAGTGATAGGCAGGCCGGAGTTGTCGGGTATGCAGCGCATCGGGCCAGATGGGCGCATCTCTTTATCGGTGGTGGGTTCCGTGTTAGTGCGAAACCTTACCCGCGAACAAGCCGCCGATACCATTAATAAAGCCCTTTCCCCTTATTATTTAAATATTTTCACCACGGTGCGGGTCGATCATTACAATTCAAACCGTATCACTATCATCGGTCGGGTTGAGCATCCGGGGGAGGTGCTCTTCAATTCGCCGCCCAAGTTACTGGATATTTTAGCGAAAGCTGGCGGTATGCCGTTGATGAGAAAAGAACAGGTATTAACGCGTTGTGCCATTATCCGCAGTAATAAAATATTATGGATTGATTTGACACGTTTATTAACCGGTGACACCTCCTTAAATGTCTCCTTGCAACGTAACGACGTGGTTTACATACCGGATTCAACCGATACCTCTGTATTCGTTCTGGGTGCCGTCAATCATCCGGGCGTATTCAGCTTGACACCGCAAATGTCGTTTATAGATGCCTTAAGTCAAGCCGGCGGTGTCACTAAAGATGGCAATTTTAACGAATTACATCTAATTCGCCCCAGTGCCGGCGTTAACATGAACATTGATATGACGGATATATTAGCGCCCCAAAAAAACCTGAATGTTGCTATCAGGGAAGGTGATATTATTTATGTCCCACGTTCGGGTGTCAGTAAAATGGGTTATCTCATACAACAGCTTAACCCCTTCACAACGATGTTTGCGATTACTCAAATGGGCATGGCGAAATGAATCATGGCTGAGTCTAATCTATCGCCCATAGCTGATGAATCCGTTGCGACCGGCGCTCTCATGCCGTTGGTTAGCCTGCGGAAGCATTACAAAATTGGCTTGTATGTTTTTATCGTTATCGCTTTATTAGGCATTCCCTTTGCCTGGTTCAAAGGCAAGTCCTTTTATTCCGCAACCGCCGTCATTTATGTTGCTCCGCGTGTCCCCAACATATTGCAAGAGAATAAAGAACAGGAAATTGCCTCTTATCAGCAATATAAACAGTTTGTTGAGCAACAAATTGGTACAGTTAACCGCTATGACATTATGCTTGCCACACTAAATAAAATGGGCGATAAACGTACTTTATGGCAATTTCCCGGTGAAACTGAGCGGCGTGCCGCTGAAAGATTGCAGGGAGCGTTGGTTGTCAAGCCGGTAAGCGATACTTATTTAATTTCAGTAACTCTGGAGTCTGATAAACCAGCGGGATTGGATGATATTGTCAATACTGTGGTAAAAACCTATGTTGAAAACGCGCATGAGGAGGAATTAATTTACGCGTCTAAAGAACGCGTAGGGATTTTGTATAACCAACGGAATAAGCTTCAGGACATTATCTCCGACAAAAAAAACTCCTGGAGGCAATTACCCAGGAATTAAGTGTTACCGTCTTTGTAGATAGTGCCGTTAATCCTTTCGATCAGTTATTGACTGCCAGTCAGTTGGCTTATTCCACAGCGCAAAGAGAACGCATGGCGGCAGAGGCCGGTTTGCTATTATTTGAAAACCCTAAAGACTCTAAAGTGACAGCGGCATTTGATGCTGTTGTTGCTGACATTGTTTATAAAGACCAAGGCTTATATAGCTTAAAATCCAACATGTATGAGCGTCGAAGTGAATTGGTTAAATTAATCAGCGGGTTGGATCCAAAACATCCCGGCCATGAACAGATAAAAAAACAATTGGAAGTTATCGAAGCTGAAGTTGTTAATGCCACTGATCAGTTAACCAAGGATGTAAAACACATGCTGCTGGAGGAACGACGCTCAAAAGTCACTTTAACGCGAAAAATAGAACAGGATTTATTGAATCAAATTAACGGGCAAAAGAAAAATGCAGCCTGGTTTTCTTCGCGTTACCATGATGGGATAGCTTTAACTTATGATATAAAGAGCTTGTATGATCAGTTGCACTCAGTAGAAAACCGCATTAGTTTTCTTGAACTGGAATCCAAAGCCCCTGGCTTAATTCGTACGGAAAGCCTTGCCAGACCACCCGAAATACCAATTCGCGGCGGACGGACAAAATTGTTAATTATGGCGCTTATAGTCGGTATCATTGCCGGGTTAGGCGTACCCATTGTAATTGATATGCTGGATCCACGCATTAGAACTGCGGGCCAAGTGGAAAAGCTACTGGGCTATAAGCCGTTGGCGGCATTGTTGGAACCAGGGCAGGAACGGGCATCACCAAGTGTTATAGCTGATCAAAAACGCCGTATGGCATTGGCATTGGAGCGTGAACGTAAGCTGTCGGGTCAGGCCCACACTTTGATTTTAGTGACATCGGTTAAGCATCAAAGTGCAGTCACTTCGCTATCAATGGATCTGGCGATGGATTATAAAAGGATGGGGGTACACGCAGTTGTTGTTGAAGTTAACCTGCTAAAGCCGGATGAAGGTTATGTGGGTTCGCAAACTGCCGGCGGGTTATTGAATCTGATGTTTGATCCCGACCTTGCTGTGTCACAAGTCGTCAACCCTGCTAATGATAGCTACCCTGACCGAATAGCTATTGGTGTATCGACAGAGGGTTTATTTTTCGACTATCAGCGACTCCAAGACGCGTTAGAAAAAATTGCCGGAACATTTCCGATTGTCATTTTAGATGCAGCACCTGTTTTATTGTCGGCAGATACCGAATTCTTTGCCGGTATCAGCGACATAACCCTGTTATTAATAGCAGCCAGGCAGACCAAGCCTTATGAAATCAAACGCGCTGTCCAAGTGTTGGAGCGTATAGGTCCAAAAGTAGTCAGTTTTGTGGTGACGCGCCTTGAGATTTTTCAGGGAGGTGGTTATTACTCGTCGATACACAAAATTGAACCCGAAGAAAAACAAGCGGACGCTAATTTATTGGCCAAATATTTCAAGAAAAAAAATGACGCCTAAAGAAACGCGTTTGCTTTATCTGTTACTCAAGGCGATTTATATGGCACCGAAAGTATGGCTTTGTTTGTATTGGAGGGCTTGCGTGACGCGATTGTGCCTGCCAACCGGCCCGATTTAGTTTCAGCAATAAGTATACGCAGCATGGGATTTATCTAATTGATGCACTTTACCCAATCCAAGGTATATGAAAGCGATGGCTGCGCAATGACCAGTAATGATTATCGAACATTTTTTTGAAAAGGTGATTACATCATGAATAATCCTTTAGTTTCTGTCGTGGTGATCGGACGCAATGAAGGTCAACGTTTAGCGGCCTGTTTAAAATCGATAAAAGAAACAATTGATCCAGGAGGCAAAATAGAGTTAATTTATGTTGATTCCAATTCGCAGGATGGGAGTCCAAAATTAGCTGCATCTCTAGGTGCAAAAGTGCTCCTCGTGCAACCATTACGGCCTTGTGCTGCATTTGGAAGAAACGCCGGTTGGCGTGCGTCAACCGCACCAAATATTTTATTTCTGGATGGCGACACGCTGTTGCATCCGGAATTTTTACAAATCGCCCTGCAAGCAATGGATGGTCCTGCCGTTGCCGTGGTTTGGGGCCATAGACGCGAAACTTATCCCGAACACTCTTTGTATAATCGCGTCCTTGATCTGGATTGGATTTATCCACCCGGCGTATCTGATTTTTGTGGAGGCGATGCCTTGATGCGCCGAAGTGTTCTGGAACAGGTCGGTGGCTTCAGTGAAGATCTGATTGCCGGCGAAGAACCGGAATTATGTCAACGGATTCGTGGAAAGGGTTATGTTATCCTGCATATTGATCAGCCAATGACCCGTCACGATTTGGCGATGACCCGGTTTCAGGCCTATTGGAAACGCGCATTACGTGCAGGCCATGCTTATGCGGAAGTCTCCCGGCGCATGAAAGCAACGGCATTTCCGCTTTGGGCAGGAGAATGCCGGCGCAATGCCCTCCACGCCACTGTATTGATACTATTGCTGCTAGGCGCAATCGCCTTGAGCGTCATCTCTGGCAGTATTTTACCGTGCCTGGGACTGATTTTTGCCTATACGTTTTTAATTTTGCGGTCTGCATATAAAGCCCGCTGGAAAAAAGCATCGTCATTTACGTTACTGCTTTATGGCCTACATTCACATTTTCAACAAATTCCGATTGCCTGTGGACAGTTAAGCTATTGGTACCATCGTTTCAGAAATCAACAACAAGGGTTAATTGAATACAAATGAGCTATGCACTTAAAAAAGCCTTGGTTACTGCATTACGCCCGCTTGCCGCATTGAGTGACCGCCTGGACTCCCTTCGCCGGTTATGGGCTAATGCCAGATTGAACAGCGCCTTGGGCGGCACTGTCCATCCTTCCGTCGTGGTGTTGAACACGCCCGAAATACATGGCACCCGGCAAATAACGCTGGGCACAAATCTGTATTTGTACCGCGACCTTTATTTGGAAACCCAAGACAGCGGATGGATCAAAATCGGCAATGATGTGGTGTTGTCGCGCGGTGTGCATTTAGTGGCTTTTGCCGGGATTGTTCTGGAAGACGGGGTCATGATCGGCGAGTATTCGAGTATTCGCGATGCCAACCACCAAGTAATAACGGGCAGCTCAGTGCGGCACACCGGCCATCTGGGCAACCCCGTCATCATTCGCCGCAATGCCTGGATTGGTCGGGGCGTGACTATTTTAGGCGGCGTTACCATTGGCGAAGGCGCTGTCATTGGCGCGAATGCGGTTGTCACTAAAAACATACCCGCAGGCGCAGTGGCAGTAGGCATACCGGCGCACGTCATTAAACCCTAGGTTTATGTTATCTTACATTGCGTATTTGCCGGGTTTTTGGGTTTATTACGTTGCCCAAAATCAATCCATAACTAAAGCTTTTATCTGGGCATACATCCCTGCATTACTGCTGCTGCCCGACTATTACAAAGCCATAACCCCCGGATTACCTGATCCAAGCTTTAACCAAACCGCATCAGCGGGCTTATTTGCGGCATTTTTAATGCAGGGCTCACCTGGATATAAGTTTAGTTATACCGATGTTGTGGTGGGCTTTTATGCGTTTGCCGTGTCTTTTTCCGAATTTCTGGCTTCAGGCTACTCGGATGCGCAAAATTTAATGTTCACTGAATTGACCTCAGTATTTTTTCCCTATTTATTTGCCAAAAGCCTCATTGAACCCTTTGACTTACGCTATGATTTCGCCAAAAGCGTCGTGCTGTGCCTAGGTTTCGTGTTTGTGATGAATTTATACGAAAATAAAATGGGTACTAATTTATGGCAAGTGATCTTAGGCAGATTCTTTCCCGGGCAAGGCGAGGGCTGGCTTACCACTTTCCGCTTTGGTTTGGCGAGGGCGGCAGGCCCTTATGGTCATTGCCTGGTTGATGGCATCATAATGGCGGTTGCTTATCGCTTGCAGCGTTGGTTGCAATGGTCGGATGCGTGGCCTCATAAAATTAAACGGCTGGCCTGGGTGCCCTGGTTTACTCCAGCGCAATTTTTTTCTTTGATGATTTTTGGTGGCGTATTATCAACATTAGGGAAAGGGCAGTGGTTGGCCGGTATTGTTGCATCGGGAATTGTGATTATTGGTCGCTCCAAAAAACGCGTGGCGGCAATTACCGCAGTTTTATCCGTGATGATTATCGTGGGCATTCCCTTGCTGATTACATTTATAAATTATGCCTCAGTGGGCCGTAATAATGCTCTTGATGAAAATCAAGAAACTGCCGCATACCGCTATGAGCTAATCACTACCTATATGGATCTTGCGAAAGAAAAATTTTGGTGGGGCTGGGGCTTGATGCAATGGCCTGAAGATCCGTCTTTTCCATCAATTGACAATCATTTTTTGCTGACTTATTTGAATCATGGCTTCATTGCCATCATTTTATTATTGGGTATTATCTTTGGCATGATGGGACGTTTGATCATCCATGGCATGTCTCGACCATTCTCTGAACCCAGAGGCAGTTCATTAGCTTTTACCTTGGCGGCAATTTACCTGATGTATTTAATTGCTGTCGCCACGGTTGCCATGATGTACCAGAGTTGCACGTTATTTTTTATAATTACAGGGTTATCCGATGCATATTTGCGCATGAGTACCTGGGATGGTGAGCGTGGAGACGGAAAAACCAAAATTGCACCTGATAACCGTAAGTTTAAGTTTAGGAAAGTGCTTTAACCGCATTACTGTGCAACAGAAAAATGGCCAGAGGATCGGGGAAAATTGGATAGAAAACTGTTCACATAGGTTAAGTTTGAAATAACCAGCTGATTATCATCATGAACTTTCTTATAATTGCAGGTTAACCTAATAAAATATTGGGGTTGGTTATGTTTTCAATCGCTCGAAAATTTTTGTACAAATTTCTTGGAAATCAATTTAATAAGGATTCCTTTTTAGGAGTTTCTGAAGTGTTGTGTCCTGCCGAGGTTCAAGACGTGAAACCGGCAATTTTTTTACACAGCCACCTCGAAAGGATCAAATCAGCTTGCAACTTTACGAGCTTGAATTATCAGTTTAATTTAATTAATGCAACATCAGACACCCAGATCTCTAGGATTTTAAGTCGACCCCACTTTGAATACCA
>JBAXXH010000103.1:0-12716 GCA_037127995.1 Methylococcaceae bacterium
TTCGCTAAGTGTAGTTTAAATCATTCTTATCTTGGCTGGGGTGCGGAATGTCGGGAACTACACCTCGTGCTGAAGGCACCGCCCAACAAAATCCGTATCCTGATCGCCGCATTGCAAGCACTCGCGAAAAGCTCGCGCGTAGCCCCGGGTTGTATGGCTGTCGAGGTTTACAAGACCGTGGCTGTGCCACGCTACATTTGTTACGAAGAAATTTGGGAGTCGGAAGAGGCGCTCCGTAGCATGATTGTATCCCGACATTTCAGCCAGTTGGCCGCTTTAATGGAGTTGTCCAGTGAACCTCCTGCCTGCGAATTTCGTTTCATCAGCAAAACCTATGGACTCGGTTTTGCCGAGTTTGTAAAGGGGTTGCGCCAATAACCAGATGCCTGGGCGTTACTCCCAATTGGATTGCTTGGCCGCAGTTATTGGATTTTAGAAGGAACCTCGCCGCAGCACCCCACTATTTATTTAGAGTGGCAGTGAAAAACAAAAACAGAATACAATATTGATTTTATAAACCGGGAGAAAACCATTGAAAATAGAGAGTCCATCAATAAAAAATAATTCCGTAGTATTGGCGTTGTCATTATGCATCGGCCTACTTTCGGGGTGCTCTACCGTACAGAAGGGTAGTAACGACCTGAAGGCGATGACGATTGAGCCTGCGCCTAACGCAGGATTTATTGAACAACCTGATCAGCAGACTAAAAATGCGGAGTTGCCGTTTCAAAAAGTCTGGATCAAACCCGGCTTTGAAAAGAGCGGCTACCAAGAACTGGTTGTCGCCCCCGTCAATACCCAGTACATGCTAAAAATGGATTGGCTTCATGGCATGAGTTCGGCCAGTTGGTTTGGCGATGTCAAAAAGGATATTGACGAGCTTGCAGTGTACTTTTATGATCAAGTGGTCAAGGATTTCAAGGCAGATCCCAATCAACGTTTTCAAGTCATTGATTCACTGGCACAACATAAGCAACCCGCTTTGCGTCTGGAGCTCGCATTAGTCGAAATAGACCCATCGACACCCGTATTGCATGCGGCTGGCTGGGCAGTCCCTGGAGGAAGTACTGCGGCGGGCGCTGTCAACCAGCGTAGAGCCGCATTCGAAGGCCGTCTGCGCGATCTGCAAACCGGCGAGATCGTTGCAACTTTCGCCGATCGCAATATGGCGGATATCGGCCCCATCGATCTGACCCGTATGACCTGGTACGGGCCAGCCAAGGGCATTATGGATCAGTGGGCCAGTCAGTTTGTACAAATTGCCAACCGGAAGCCGGGTGAAGTAGTAACGGATCCCACGGCGTTTACTCTGAGACCTTTCTAAATTGAATGAGGTAGAGCAGGCAGATTTTTCTGCCCGCTCTACCTTAACAGTGACAAGCTGGCAGTGCGGTAGCTTGTCCCATCAAAAAAATGAAATATCGAAGATGATAAGGCATCTACTATCATAATGTTACGTAGTTATAATCCAGTCATCCAAGGAGGTGACCTATGAAAAAAAAACAATGGTGGCGGGCGATGCGCACAGTGCTGTGTGTGGCTGTCCTCTCAGCAACAACTCTCGGCTGCTCGGAGAATAAGGTAGTCACACGACTTAAGCCTCCAGCAGTTCAGATAACGGCTCCGCATGTAATGACAGAGACTGCGAATGCTAAAGATATTCTCAAGCGCATGGCCGAATTCCTTGCCAGGACCCCGCAGTTCAGTGTCAACCTGATTGACAATTATGACGTGATCCAGAAATCAGGGCAGAAGATCGAATTCGGTGAGAGCCGCAAGATCACCATAAGCCGACCTAACGGCTTGCGCGTCGATCTGGAAGAAAGCAGCGGTGAGAAACATACCGTTCTGTATGACGGCAAGGACATTACGGTGTTCAGTCCATCGCAAAACGTTTATGCGCAGACAGCCAAACCAGGCGGGATCGACGAGGCGGTCATGTATTTCCTCAAAGACCTGCGCATGCGATTACCGCTCGCCGCACTCTTGCTCAGCCGGTTTCCCGCCGAAATCGAAAGCCGAACCCAGACGCTTGATTATGTGGACAAGACCGTTATTGACGGGATATCGACCCACCATTTGGCGGGGCGCACCGAAACGGTGGATTACCAGGTGTGGATTGCTGAAGACACCCAACCGTTACCACTCCGCATAGTGTTGACTTATAAGAACGCCGAGGGGCAGCCGGAATTCAGGGCACAGTTTTCCGATTGGAACCTGGCATCTAAAGTTCAGGATGCCCAATTCGCGTTCACGCCACCCGAAGGGGCTCGAAAGATCGCCTTCCAAGCCCAGTTATCTGATATTGCAGCTGCCGGGACAGAAAATCCAGAGCAAACAGGAGGACAGAAATGAAAACCAAATCTTATATGATTGTTACGGCTATTTCGGCCACATTTGTTTTGCTGACAGGCATCGGGGATGAGGCAGTTGCCCGTGGAGGTGGCGGTGGTGGCGGATTTTCTCGTGGCGGAGGTGGTAGCGGAGGAGGTTTTTCTCGTGGTGGCGGTGGAGCTGGAGCTGGTGGTTTTTCCCGCAGTGGCGCTGCTTCAAGTGGCAGTTTCTCGTCAGGCGCGGGACGATCCGGCTCGATGAGTGGCGGAAGTTCGGTGGCCTCAGCTTCCACGGCGTCTGGCCGGCCTCAAACCGCGCAGACCGCCTCCACAAATAGGGCCACAACTGCGCAGTCGACTTCCGTGAATCGATCTGCAACGGCTCAGACGGCATCCGCGAACAAGGCAGCGACCCAGCAAAGCAGTCAATCGACTTCAACAGCGAATCAGGCTCAGCGTCAGGATGCCTCTGCCCAGAACCAAACGCAACGTCAGAATGCCTCTTCCCAAAACCAAACGCAGCGACAGCAAGCCGCGCAGTCCAATCAGTCGGCTTACAATGGCTCAGGTTACCATCCACCTGCTGGCTACTACCCTCCGCCGGCGGCGCGGGCGGAGTACTATAACAATAATAATGACAATAACAACTGGGACGACGGCGAAGTCGCTGCCGTGGCGGTTGGTGCGGTTGCGATAGGGGCTGTTGCAGGTTATGCGGCCGGACAATCATCATCACAAAATACGTCATCGGCCCCACCCACAACGGTTGTCTACAGTGCACCTCCGTCCTCGGGTTCTGGAGGCCTGCCCTGTAATCCCAACACAACAGTGGTCAAAGGCGTGACTTATTTTCAATGCGGTTCCTCTTGGTATACCCAAGCTTATGGCAACAGTGGTGTCATATATACCCCCGTACCTGCGCCCTATTAGGTAAGTCGGCGTAGAAAACGAATTACTGCTTTGCCTATGCGTGTTGAAATAATTGAGCCGGAGCAATCGCTCCGGAACAAGCTTTTTATCGATTTAACGTCGTCGATTTTCATGAAGCCATTTAGTAGAAATCCATCCTGTGTATTTTAATTGATGGTGCATTCAGTCAACTTCTGTGCGTTCATTCCTATTGAAGCTGCTTGACCCCATTATCGGGCATCGGAGAAAAACATGGTCGGCAACATTAAACATCCCGGCAAACAGACAGGAACAGGGGTTAAGCATCGTGCTTTTCTCGCTTCCCTCCGGGCTTTAATAGTCACTGTAAGCACAGTTGTGCTAAGTGGTTGCGTAGCGCCTCTTACCTTGGGCGTCATGGTGAGTGACTATAATCAGGCGGTTATGGAAGCTACGAGCAGGCAACTTTTGGTCAATATCGCAAATGCCCGCCATCATAAACCCCTCCAGTTTAGTGAGGTTTCAAATATTGCCGCAACCCTTAACTTTCAGTATAACGCCGGAGTTACGCCTGCCCTAACAGGGGAGAGCGGCGGGCTGTTGGTGCCAATTTTCGGGGGATCCTATTCCGAGAACCCCACCATCAGCATCACACCCGTCCTTGGGGAAGACTTCACCAAGCGCCTTCTAACGCCCATATCTGAAGATAAACTGGAGTTTATTCTTCGCCAGGGCGGCAATATCAACAGGGTTCTTCGGCTAATGGCCGGGGAGTTTCGCGAAGTTCGAAATGGCAAGGAAAATATTTACTCCAATAGGCCTTCAGACCGAAGCGGGTATCCGATATTCCGCCGCATTCTGCTGCAACTCGCATCCATTCAGCATCGTGGTTTCCTTCACGTAGATCCCTTGATCATTCAGCAGCAGTGGACGCTGCCGACAAACACCATGAACTCCGATGGTTTCTTTAAAGCAGTGCATGATGATTATTTGGTGAAATATGATCCTAAGACGCAATTATTCAGGATGTCTAAGGATGTAAAAGGCCCGGTTCTAATTACCAATTACAATCCGGCACTTCTGCCCAATAACGAACGAATCCGGCTCCACGAAGAAGCTTCAAATAATCTGGAGAATGAAATTATGGTGGATATTCGGGAGAACTTTCCGGGCGGAGAATATCCCATACGCGGAAAATTACGCTTGAGGAGCTTATACGTTATTTTGGTGATCATCGGTCAAACGATCGCGGACGAACCCGAATATCCTGTTGATAAGGATCCCAGGACACCCGAAGCCGGTGAAAATCCGGTTTCCGCCCTTGCCATTCAGGAATTTGAACATTATCCTTTCGGTGTCGACCTGAGCATTAAAGCCAACGGCTATTATTATGCGGTAAGCCCACAAAGCGGATCCAATTGGAACCATGACGCCTTCAGGCTTCTTGACCTGCTTTATGAGATGACCGTCACTGAATTGCCTCACCGTGGGCCGAGCATCACAATCGCCAAATAGTGTCTGGCAGAAAACCGGGTGGTTAAGGGTTTATATCGTAGAAACCACGATATTTCGTGTGTTACTCGCTGATTTCAATCAAATAGATTTCCTTTGGTTTGACAGTAACAACTTGTTATTTAAACGCTTTTTCCGTCTGATATTCAGTATTTTGAAAATGGCACAATTCCTGCTTTTATTTAGTTATGATCGAACTACACCTTGTGCTTAAGGCACCTCCCAGCAAAACCCGAACCTTGATCGCTGCATTGCAAGTGCTCGCCAAAAGCGCACGCGAAGAACCGGGTTGTATGGCTGTCGAGGTATACAAGACCGCAGTTGGGTCGCGCAAGATTTGTTACGAAGAAATTTGGGATTCGGAAGATACGCTACGCCGCATGATTGCATCCCGGCATTTCAGTCAGCTGGCTACTTTAATGGAGTTATCCAGTGAATCACCGACCTGCGAATTCCGTTTCATCAGCAAAACCTATGGACTCGGTTTTGCCGAGCAGGTCAGGGGTTGCGTCAATGACTAGTTGCATGCGCGAGCCAGGGTGATCATGAAACGGCTTATGGCGTTTTAAACCAAACAGTAAAACCCGAATGCGCCCGACGCAATAAACATGTCATATACAGAGGAGAAAATACAATGAAAGTCATTATTGTGGGTGGGGTGGCCGGCGGAGCCTCGTGTGCGGCGCGTCTGCGCCGTTTGGATGAACATGCGGAAATCCTGATGGTCGAGCGCGGGCCGTATGTTTCTTACGCGAACTGTGGACTGCCATACCATGTGGGCGGCGTCATCGAAAAAGAAGTGAGCTTGCTGGTCGCCAATGAGGAGATCTTCCGGTCCCAGTTTGCCATCGATGTGCGGACCCGTTGTGAGGCCATTGAGATAACACCTGAGGAAAACACCATCAAACTGCGTGATGTCGCTACCGGCGAGGTCAGCATCCATCGCTATGACAAATTGGTGCTATCACCCGGTGCCCTATCGGTGCGTCCGCCCTTGCCCGGCATCGACTTGCCAGGCATTTTTCACGTCCGGACGGTACCGGATGCCCGGGAAATCTGTGATTGGATTGAAAAAGGCAACCCTTTTCTGACCGGCATCCACCGTTATTCCGGATTCCAAACGCTGAGACCCAAGCCTCGGGCCGTCGTTATCGGGGGCGGGTTCATCGGTCTGGAAATGGTGGAAAACCTGGTTCATCGCGGCTTTGACGTCACCCTGGTGGAAATGCTCGACCAGGTGTTGCCGCCCATCGATAAAGAACATGCCCAGGTTGTTGAAGCTCACTTGAAGAAGCACGGTGTCCATCTGGCACTCGCCGACGGCGTGGCGGGGTTCAAGCAGGCCGACAACGGCGTCATCGAGGTACAAACCCAATCCGGTGCCACCTACCCGGCTGATGTCGTGATTCTCGCGCTCGGCGTGCGCCCCGACACCACGCTGGCGAAAATAGCCGGACTGGTGCTCGGTGAACGTGGCGGCATCCGCGTCGATGACCAGATGCGCACCAGTGATCCCGATATATTTGCGGTCGGTGACGCCGTCGAAGTCAAAGATTTCGTCACCGGCGAGTGGAGCCTGATCGCCCTTGCAGGGCCAGCCAACCGGCAGGGCCGGATCGCAGCCGATGTGATCGCCGGGCGCGACTCACGGTTCCGGGGCACGCAAGGCACCGCCATTGTTGGACTCTTTGGCGCGGCGGTGGCCTGGACCGGCGTCAGTGAAAAAACCCTGAACCGGTTGGGGGACACCGATTACGAAAAAATCTATCTCTACCCGAATTCCCACGCCGGGTATTATCCGGGTGCCAAACCGATCGCGATGAAAGTGCTGTTCCGAAAATCCGACGGCAAACTGCTGGGCGCACAGGCGCTCGGCGAGGATGGCGTGGACAAGCGGATTAGTGCCTTTGCGGCGCTACTGCAAATGGATGCCACCGTCTACGACCTTGAAGAAGCCGAACTGTGCTACGCACCCGCGTTTGGCAGCGCCAAAGATCCGGTGAACTTTGTCGGCATGGTGGCCGCCGATGTGCTCAAGGGCGATATGCCGCTCAGCCACTGGGCGGAAGCGAAAGACCATTTCCTGCTGGATGTCCGCGAATCGGTGGAATTGGCTGTGGAAAGTGTGCAAAAAGCAGTCAATATACCTCTGGGACAACTCCGTGACCGTCTTGGCGAACTGCCACGCGACCGAGAGATTCATGTTATATGCCGTTCCGGCCAACGTGCCTACTATGCGACGCGCCTCCTGTTGCAGCATGGCTTCAAAGCCAAAACTATCTCGGGCGGGATGCTGTCACTGGCGCATAACTATCTGTTGAATACTAACAGTAAGGAAGACTAACACATGATGATCTTATTAAAAATAGTTGGGATGACCCCCCTGCTCAAAGAAATCCGTCACAATCCCCTGCTCTGGCTGCTGGCGTTCGTACCCGTGGTGCTCGCAGCCGAAAAGCTAAACCCCGAAGCGCACACGCTACTCTTTATTCTGTCGGTGCTGGCCATCGTCCCCCTGGCCGCACTGCTGAGTCACGCCACTGAATCGGTGGCGGCCAAGACGGGTGATGCGGCCGGAGGCCTGCTCAACGCCACGCTGGGAAACCTGACCGAATTGGTCATTGCACTGGCCGCTTTGCGTGCAGGGGAATACATGCTCGTGAAGGCGTCCATTGCCGGCGCGATTGTTACCAACACGTTGTTCGTACTGGGAGCGTCGTTTTTGCTCGGCGGACTCAAGTACCACGTACAGGAATACAACCGGGTCAGCGCACGACTGCAATCGGGGTTGCTCTTCCTTGCGACGGTCGCGCTGCTGATTCCTTCAGCAATATCGAAAGCCGATTCCGCAGCGGGGGCGGCGTTCACCCAGAAGTTAAGCGTGGGGTTGGCGGTGCTGCTCATCTTCGCTTACGCACTGGGTATGCTGTTCTCGCTCAAGACGCACCGCGAACTGTTTGCCAGCGCGGAAGCCGGCGAAACCGGCGAAGCGCCATGGCCTCTGGGTCTGGCACTGGCTACGCTGGCGGGCGTCACAGTGCTGGTGGCGCTGGTGAGTGAAGTATTCGTCGAGTCGGTGCAGAAGGCTGCGGAAACCTTCGGGATGACCTCAGCTTTCGTCGGTTTTATCGTGGTGGCTCTGGTCGGTGGGGCGGCGGAAATGGGCGCGGCGTTTTCCGGCGCACGCAAGAACCGGCTGGATTTGAGCGTGGGCATTGCGCTGGGGAGCGCGTCACAGATTGCGCTGTTCGTCGCCCCGGTGCTGGTGCTGCTAAGTTACGTCCTCGGGCCGGTGCCGATGGATCTGCAATTCTGGCCGGGTGCGGTGGTGATGATTCTCATCGCCACCCTGACCGTATCCCTCGTCACAAACAACGGACGCTCGGCGTGGTTCGTCGGGGTCTTGTTGCTGATGGTCTATCTGATCTTCGCCATGACACTTTACCTGTTGCCGCCCCGAATTCAATGAAACTGGAAGAGCCATAGACTATGAATCGCAATGAGGAGAAAAAAGGGGAATTGAAGAAAAAAAATAGTCCATGAGATCGGCGAGTACTTGATAATTGTTTGTTATCTCACCCTCGTGTTCGCCGCTTTCACGCAGTACCGAAGATTCCTTCTGGCTGCCCATGATATTGCTTACACGGAATACGGGGTGGCCGTGATCGAAGCGTTGATTCTTGGAAAAGTCGTCATGATCGGCGATATACTCCACCTTGGTCGCCGCCTTGAACAGAAGCCCTTAATTTATCCCACGCTTTTAAAGACAGTCGTCTTCAGTGTCTTTGTTGCCGCCTTTACCCTCATCGAGAACATGATCAAGGGGCTTTGGGAAGGAAAGGGAGCCATAGGCGGTCTCATTGACTTCTTTGGGAAAAGTCCCTATGAATTGCTCGCCGGGAGTCTGATCATTTTCGTGTCGTTAATCCCTTTCTTCGCCTTCAGGGAGTTGGGACGGGTGTTGGGAGAGGGCAAATTATGGGCTCTTTTTTTCAAGAAAAGTGCCGGCCTGTGAATCGAGTAAGCGTGGCAGGGATTGCACTTCGGAGTTGAGTCCACCACAGCTATCAGAGCCAAACAAGAGGAAAGATACGAACATGATCCGTCATATACCAGACCTGCTTCGCCGCTATCTGCCGATTTTGACCTGGGGGCCTCAATATTCACGCCGGACGCTGGTCAACGACTTGATCGTGGCGGGCATCGTCACGGTCATGCTGATTCCGCAATCATTGGCATACGCGCTACTGGCGGGGCTGCCCCCGGAGATCGGTCTGTATGCCTCGATGGCACCGCTCGTGCTTTATGCGATTTTCGGCACCTCGCGTACGCTCGCGGTCGGCCCTGTTGCAGTTGTCAGCCTGATGACAGCCGCAGCAGCGGGACAGCTCGCAAGCCAGGGAAGCCCGGAGTATCTGGGGGCAGCTATCGCTCTGGCCCTTATCTCGGGCCTGCTGCTGCTCGCCATGGGGCTATTGCGGCTGGGATTTCTCGCCAACTTCCTCAGTCACCCGGTCATCTCTGGCTTCATTACCGCGTCGGGTATCCAAATTGCAGCGGGCCAACTTGCGCCGATGCTCGGCATTCACGCGGAAGGCGAGAATTTGGTGGATATTTTGATCTCGATGGGGCAGAACCTCGGCCACATTAATCCCTACACCGCGATGATCGGCTTCGTTTCGTTAGCCTTTCTGTTCTGGGTGCGCCGTAGTCTCAAGCCTCTTTTGCGTCGGTTTAACTTAGGCGAACGCTCTGCGGACATTTTGGCGAAGGTGGGCCCGATTGTGGCTATTGCCGCCACCACAACCGCCGTTTGGGGCTTTGGGCTTAGCGAGCATGGCGTCAAAATTGTCGGAACTGTTCCGCAGGGCTTGCCAAAGCTGGTTCTGCCTCCGCTGGATATAGCGCTCTGGACGAAGATTCTTGTGCCTGCGCTGCTGATCTCCATCGTCGGCTATGTGGAGTCAATCTCGGTTGCAGTGACGCTCGCCGCCAAACGCCGCCAGCGCGTCGACCCCGACCAGGAACTGATCGCGCTCGGCATAGCCAATGTCGGTGCCGCCGTTTCGGGCGGATTTCCAGTTACCGGCGGATTCGCACGTTCGGTGGTGAACTTCGAAGCCGGTGCCGAGACCCCCGCCGCAGGCGCTTTCACAGCCGTCGGCATCGCACTCGCCACGCTGTTTCTGACGCCGCTTGTGTATTTTCTCCCGAACGCGACCCTGGCCGCTACTATTATCGTTGCGGTCTTGTCGCTGGTGGATCTCGGTGCGCTCAAACGCACATACACCTATTCTAAAACCGATTTTGCGGCGATGGCCGCCACGATACTTCTCACGTTGCTGGATGGCGTAGAATCGGGGTTGCTGGCGGGCGTGGGCCTCTCGATTTTCCTCCATCTTTATCGTACGTCGAAGCCGTATGTGGCGATCGTGGGCCAACTGCCGGGAACCATGAGTTTCCGTAATGTGACCCGCCATGCGGTGGTGACCGATCCCGAAATCCTGTCGCTCCGGGTAGACGCGAGTCTCTATTTCCCTAATGCCCGTTTCATCGAGGACTTTGTTAACAAGTCTGTCGCAGCCAACCCGGCGGTTCGCCATGTTATCCTCGAATGCCCGGCAGTCAATACTATTGATGCTTCGGCGCTTGAGAGCCTTGAAGCAATCAATCACCGACTCAGGGATGGCGGGATTACTCTTCATCTCTCCGAGGTAAAGGGCCCGGTCATGGATCGTCTGCAACGCTCTCATTTCCTGGCAGAACTGACCGGTAAGGTCTACCTGACTCAATACGAAGCCGTAGCCACTATCAATCCTGAGCTGGCGCGGCGCACGTTGGAGGTTCAAAGGCTTTAGCCAAGCAGGTTAATCCGGGTGGTCGGGCCTGGCTAAAAAGAAAAAACCGCCATCACTGCCGATTCGGTGATATTCAACACAATGAACGGAGAAACGCACATGACTAATGAAACAAAAAACAGTGGGGATCCAACTGCTTGTTTAGCAGATGATCTCTCAAAACAACCTGTCACTACCACATTTGAAAACACAAAATTAAATGTTATTTCATTGAATTGGAAAGAGGTGTACTACACCAATTGTCCGCTGGTGTCCGCCAGCAATGTCGACCAGGAACTGGGCTGGACCCGAGAAGAATATAAGAAGATCGGCGTCAAATATGACTTCTTGCGCTCGGTCCGGGAAAACGACTGGTACCCGCATTACATCCACAACCTCGACAACCTGATCCGTTTCGGCGGCTTGTTCCCGCCCGTCCACGTTCATGCGGACATCCGCCGCACCAAACTATTGGGTGTGACGCACGCACCCTACGAAGGCGGCTGCATGATGGTTCGTTCCCGGGACGACATCTACCGGATGACCGAACTGAAAGGCAAGAAGATCGGCCTGTCAAAAAGCCTGAACACCATCAAGAACGACTGGTGGCGCATCCAGGAGGAACAAGGCATTGAGCTGATGCTCAGGGTGAACGGCATGACCCGTGCTGACGTTGAGATCGTGGAATTCCCGTACGCGGATGACTGGTACAACAAGCCCGAAATGCTGGATCCGATGGATAACGCCTCTGAATTGTGGCTTAAGCGTAATCACAAGTATGATTTGGCCTTCCGTCCGCTGGAAACTGCCCTGTTGAATGGTGTCGTCGATGCCATTTATACGCAAAGTAAACCCTTCCAGCATCTTCAGGAAGCGACGGGCAAGATGAAAGCCATTGAGGATTTGTCAAGGTATCCGGATTGGACCCTGCAGGTGGCCAATATTCCCGCCGCCATCACCTGCACCGATGTGATGGCCGAACAGCACCCCGAACTGGTTGTTGCCTTCCTGAAAGGCATGATCAAGGTGGGACGCTGGGCCAACGAGCATAAACATGCGGCGTCGGCGATCCTCGACAAGCAGACTTTCTATTTGGATGTGGAAGATACTTACCAAGGCATCAAGCACATCGATATGGTACCCAACCTGTCGCCGCAGAATCTGTCATCCGTCGAGATCGGCAAGGATTTCATGTTCAGCCATGGCTACATCAAGAACGACTTTGACGTGCATCAGTGGGCGGCACCGGAATTCCTCGAACAGGCTGCCAGGGAATTGCTGGAAGATGAATGGAAGAAACGAACTACATCAAAACTTCCCGAGGTAGCCGGGACATTGGAATCAGGCGGTCGAATCGGGTAGTCGCGAGGAAACTCATAACAAAATATATCTGAAAATAAGTAGTTGCTAAGTTATATCGGGTGACAAACAGAAAAAATATTGAGGTTTGTTGTCCTCTTTTGTTATCGTAATCATCCCGATGACTATAAACCCTGTACAAGTCAGGCATATCAATCAGAGATTATTTGGTAACTACAGGAAATTAAAAGTATGAATATGAAACATAACAGTAGGTTCAATAGAACTTCATTGAGTCTGCTTGGCTCGGTTCTGCTGATGGGGTTGGGCTCAACCGCCAATGCACTCGGCCCTGTTGAAGTGCCTGAAACCTGGGGTGGTGATTGGTCTTCACGCCCCCGTTTAACGGGCGATTGGGGCGGTGTTAGGGATGAGATGGGCAAGAAAGGCGTGGAGTTGGACGCCAACATGTTGCTAATGCCGGGTGGCGTCATGACCGGCGGTACAGGAACCGGAGCCGAATTTTGGGGAAATGTCGACTACACGCTAAATATCAATACTGATAAATTGGGGCTTTGGCCGGGCGGTTTCTTCAAGTTTGAAGGTGTTTCCAGCTTTGGCACCAGCTTGAATGACCAGGTCGGAGCCATTGTGCCAACCAACATAGCTTCGCTATATCCCACCTTCAACCAAGCTGGCAGCGGACTCATGCAGGCGTCATACACGCAGTTTTTGAGTCCCCAATTTGGTGTGACGATGGGGAAAATGAACCTGTTCGAATTTACCCCCACCGAGTTCTATGGCGACTACCGCACCCAATTTATGAACACGGGGCTAAATATAAACT
>JBAXXH010000104.1:0-12639 GCA_037127995.1 Methylococcaceae bacterium
GAGTTATACGCAACCCTTTGAAATTACAAGATGTCCCGGCTTAAGTTGGTAGCCCAAATTGTCGAGCTTCATTCTGCCATATTCATCGCCATAAAGCGGCCAGTCGCGTCCGGTATCTATTGGCCGATTTTTGCCTGTCATGCAACACTATTTACTGCCAATTCTACGTCTGCTTCTTGGCTAATACCCGATTCTTGGGATACTGGCGACGAAATTGTTTGCGCCATATGAAGCCACTGATCTTTATAAATACAAGAGCTTTCTATCATTCTGCATTTAAAATATCAACACACTACAGAGGTGGCTTGGGCTACAAACAAGGCTTTAAGTTGTCTCCCGTGTCATAAACAGGCCTTGCTTCATAAGCATTTCAGGTGCTGGTTGAATAAAGACAATGACTATCAGGGCATTGTCGATTAAAATAGCCAAGATTTTTAAACTGCCAATCAGTTATCTTCTGAATACCATACCTTCTAAATGACAAAATACATTTTCATTACCGGCGGTGTTGTTTCATCGCTAGGCAAGGGCATTGCTGCTTCGTCGCTTGCCGCCATTCTTGAGGCCCGAGGTCTCAAGGTCACTATGACCAAGCTGGATCCCTACATCAATCTTGATCCGGGCACTATGAGCCCTTTTCAACATGGTGAAGTATTTGTTACTGAAGATGGTGCAGAGACTGACCTGGATTTAGGCCATTATGAACGGTTTCTTAAAACCACGATGGCCAAAAAGAATAATTTCACCGCAGGTCAGGTTTATGACAGCGTTTTGCGTAGTGAGCGCAAAGGTGACTATTTAGGCGCTACCGTTCAGGTTATTCCGCATATTACCGATGAAATAAAGCGCCGCGTTTACCTAAGCGCCGAAGGCATGGACGTTGCTTTAATTGAGATTGGCGGTACTGTCGGTGATATTGAATCACTGCCATTTATGGAAGCCATCCGGCAAATGCGTTTCGAACTGGGTGCAGAAAGATCGCTGTTTATTCATCTAACACTGGTGCCGTATATTCGTTCGGCTGGCGAAATAAAAACCAAGCCTACTCAGCATTCAGTAAAAGAATTGCGTGCGATTGGTATCCAGCCGGACATTTTGATTTGTCGTTCTGAGCGTCCTGTGCCGCTAGCCGAACGCCGCAAAATTGCCTTGTTTACCAATGTAGAAGAAAAAGCGGTTATTTCTGCGATTGATGCCGACTCTATCTATCGAATTCCGTTACTACTGCATGAGCAAGGTCTGGATGATATTGTTGTCAGCAAATTGCGACTTAATGCTTTGCCGGCAGATTTAACGGAATGGAAGACTGTTATTGAAGCATTGACCCATCCGGTTAATGAGGTAACTATTGCCATTGTCGGCAAGTATGTTGACCATTCTGATGCCTATAAATCTCTGAATGAAGCGTTGATTCATGCCGGTATTTCTACCCGTACCAAGGTCAATATTAACTATATTGATTCAGAGCTTGTAGAGGACGAAGGCGTTGCCCGTCTGAAAAATGTTGATGCGATTCTGGTGCCGGGTGGTTTTGGTGAGCGTGGCGTGGAAGGTAAAATTGCCACCGTTCGCTATGCCCGCGAAAATAAAATCCCGTATCTGGGTATTTGTTTGGGGATGCAGGTTGCGGTCATTGAATTTGCCCGCGATGTTGCAGGCCTGGAAGGTGCGCATAGTACAGAATTTTTGCCTAAATCACCGCATCCGGTTATTGGTTTGATTACCGAGTGGTGGGCTGAAAGTGGTCAACTGGAAACGCGCGATGAAAATACTGAGTTGGGTGGTTCCATGCGCTTGGGTGGACAAAAATGCCGATTACAAAATGATTCATTGGCTTTTCAGCTTTATCAGAAAGATGTGATTACCGAACGGCATCGTCATCGTTATGAGTTTAATAATTCGTATATTGAAAAGCTGGAAAAAGCCGGGATGCGGTTTTCCGGCAAATCCATTGACGGGCGACTGGTTGAAGTCATCGAATTACCCGATCATCCGTGGTTTTTAGCGTGTCAGTTCCATCCTGAATTTACCTCAACGCCCAGAAAAGGACATCCCTTGTTTTCCGGATTTGTCGTTGCAGCCTCACAAAATAAAAAGGTAACAACTTAATGAAATTATGTGGTTTTGAAGTTGGATTAGATCAGCCGTTTTTTTTAATCGCCGGCCCTTGCGTGATTGAAAGCGAGCAGTTGGCACTGGATACAGCGGGTTATCTTAAAGAATTAACAAGCGCATTAAACATCCCGTTTATTTATAAATCATCGTTTGATAAAGCCAATCGCTCGTCACATGAAAGTTTTAGAGGTTTGGGGATAGAGAAAGGCCTGGAAATACTGGAAAAAGTTAAGCAACAAATCGGTGTTCCGGTGTTAACTGATGTCCATGAAGACACGCCATTGGCAGAAGTTGCCAGCGTGGTTGATGTTATGCAAACACCGGCTTTTTTATGTCGTCAAACCAATTTTATTCAGCAGGTCGCCTCACAAGGCATACCGGTTAATATCAAGAAAGGCCAGTTTCTTGCGCCTTGGGATATGGTGCATGTCGCCAATAAAGCCAAAGCCACCGGCAATCAGCATATTATGGTCTGTGAGCGCGGCGTGTCTTTTGGTTATAACAACCTGGTTTCCGACATGCGCTCGTTAGCCGTGATGAGAGATACTCATTGCCCCGTGGTTTTTGATGCGACTCATTCCGTACAATTGCCCGGTGGACAAGGTACTTGCTCAGGCGGACAGCGTGAATTTGTGCCGGTGTTGGCCAGAGCCGCCATCGCTGTAGGCGTTGCCGGATTATTTATGGAAACCCATCCTAATCCAGCAGAAGCTAAAAGTGACGGCCCCAATGCTTGGCCGATGTATAGAATGCAAGAATTATTAGAAGTTTTATTAACTATCGATCAGGCCGTAAAAGCGAAAAGTCTGATAGAAACAACACTATAGGAAAAATGATGGCCGTAATAATAGATATTCGTGCAAGAGAAATTTTGGATTCACGCGGTAATCCAACTTTGGAAGCTGATGTTGTTTTGGCATCCGGCGTTGTCGGCAGTGCGATGGTACCTTCCGGTGCCTCAACCGGTGAGCGCGAAGCCATTGAGTTGCGTGACGGCGATAAATCCCGTTACTTGGGTAAAGGCGTATTAAACGCGGTTAACAATGTAAGAACCGAGATTCGCGATGCGGTTATCGGTTTGGACGTTAATGATCAGGAAGGTCTGGATAAGGCAATGATCGCTCTGGACGGCACTGATACCAAAGCCCGTTTGGGTGCCAATGCGTTGTTGGCTGTTTCTATGGCCGCCGCTCATGCAGCCTCAAAAGAAGCCGGACAACCTTTGTATCGTCACTTGAACAAATCAGGTGAATTTATTTTACCCGTTCCGATGATGAACATCATCAACGGCGGTTCACACGCTGACAACAGCGTAGACTTGCAAGAATTTATGATCTTGCCTGTTGGCGCACCGACTTTCCGTGAAGCGATTCGTTACGGCGCAGAAGTATTTCATAACTTAAGCAAAGTATTAAAAGCCAAAGGCTTGGCGACTACCGTCGGTGATGAAGGCGGTTTTGCCCCTAATCTTTCTTCAAACGAAGAAGCGATCAGCGTTATTTTGCAAGCCATAGAGTTGGCCGGTTACAAACCGGGTGTCGATATTTACTTGGGTCTGGATGCCGCTGCCTCTGAATACTACTCAGACGGTATTTATGATTTGGCCTCTGAAAGCAAAACTTACAACTCAGAACAAATGGCTGATTTCTTTGTTGATTGGGTTGATCGTTACCCCATTATCAGTATTGAAGATGGTTTTGACGAAAATGATTGGGATGGCTGGAAACTGATCACTGAAAAGTTGGGTGGACGTATTCAGTTGGTGGGTGATGATTTATTTGTGACTAACCCCAAAATTCTGCAAAAAGGCATTGACAGGGATATTGCTAATTCAATCCTGATTAAAGTCAATCAAATCGGCACCTTGACTGAAACGTTTGCGGCGATTGATATGGCTCATAAAGCGTCTTACACTGCGGTTATGTCACATCGTTCAGGCGAAACGGAAGACGTTACCATTGCTGATTTAGCGGTAGCAACGGGTACGGGTCAAATTAAAACCGGTTCATTAAGCCGTTCTGACCGTGTTGCCAAATACAATCGTTTGATGAAAATTGAAGAGGAATTAGGCAGTTTGGCTAAATACGCAGGTCGTAGCGCATTTAGAATGCTTTAAAACTTTTAAGGCACAAGGTCAAAGGCTGCGCAAGGTTTAAAAATCTTGCGCCTTTGGCCTGATGGATTTTACTTTAAAATTATGAAATATCTTCTTTCAATCATTTCGTTGTTGATTATTCTCCTGCAATACCGGTTATGGCAGGGCGATGGCGGTATTGCAGAGATAACAGCACTTCAACTGCGACTTGATGACCTTAAGGAGCAAGTAGAAGAAAAAAAGGAACGTAATGAAACGCTTTATGCTGAAGTAGAGGACTTAAGAAAAGGACAGGAAGCACTGGAAGAAAGAGCCAGGGATGAATTAGGGATGATGCGGGAAGGCGAGACTTTTTTTCAGGTTCTTGAATAAGGTTAATGAATAAGGTTAAGAGCAGGTTAAAGGCGCAAGGCTAAAGGTGGAAAAAACACGTTTAGTCTTGTGCCTTTTCTTTTTCAGAGCTGCTAAGGAAATCGCGGCTAAAACACAAAATGCCGAAATTAATTTTACATTGAACCCAATTATCTCCAGATATTTGTATGGATGAAAAAAATAATGAATCATGGTTTTCAAAAAGGGCAGCAGATTGGCAACCACTTTTAGTCTTTCTACTGGTAGCTTATTTATTTTCGTTAACGACCGACCCGATTCCTCTCCTGGGGATAATTAAAGGCTATATCGGCGTTTCGGAAGCCAATATTAAATTGTTGATTGAGATACCATTGTATTCCGGATTAATTTTTATTTTAATCTTCGATAAACGAAAGCTTCTAAGACCCTTCATCATTTTCTACGTTTTGGTGGAGATGGCCTTTTTGTTCTTTTTTATTTATGAGCTGGTCATCACTATTGGCCTGTTCAGTGGTGACAGTGGCGCATTTGCTTTGATGGTGGATGTTTTAACAATCTGGTTTATAAGTATTTTATTATTCGGGTTATTATATTGGATACTTGATTCAGGGGGGCCTTTTGTGAGAAACAGGGGTCATGATTGCAGGGAATTATTATTTCCGCAATTTACGATGGATAATAAGATAGCAAACGTCTGGAAACCCAACATTATAGATTATATTACTTTAGCTTTTACTACGGCCACCGCCTTTGGGCCGACTGACACATTTTTCCTGTCAAGAAGATTCAAATTAATAATGATCATTCAGGTATGTGTATCTCTGACCATACTTACTGTTCTTGCTTCCAGGGCAGTTTCAATAATTAAATAAATCCCCCTTTTTTATAGGGAGGTGAATACATTGCTAATGTTCAAGGGAGTCTAGCCCACGGTTATTAAGTTAAGCCGTTCGCTGAGCGGAGTCGAAGCGATTGTACCGGCTTCGGCTCCGCTCAGCCAACGGTTTGTCTTGCCAAGAGGCGCTTAACTTAACAGCATTGGGGCGGAGGGGAAATCTCCCCTAACCCCTCTTTTTCAAAGAGGGGGACTGGACAGTTAGAAAACTTGTAGGGCTTTAAGTTAAGGGTTAATTATCACTGAACCGGACTTTATTCGCCCATTCAACTATTCATATGGGCTATGACAGAGAAAGACTATGTTAAATAATAAAAAGATTTTGTTTGTGTTAATGATGTTGGCGATGGCACCATTTGCCGTTGTTATGATGCCTAATACGGCCACCGCGAATGCATGGCCTACGGCAGAGTCTTTGGATTTGGTCAAGGGTGCGTGCTCCACCGGGTCAGCTCAACATCCCGAGCTTGTCCGCTTGCGGGATGACATTGCGCAGGCTGGTAGTGTCAATGAGGCGCGGGTACTGGCTCTTGCGCCGACTGCGGACGCGATCGACGCGCTGAGTAATGCCCGTTCTATTATGCCTTTTAGCGATGACCTGCGTATTGCTGAAACCCGGCTCGCCGACGCGCGTTCACGCATTGAATCAGCCGATACGCCCGACCAAGTTGCCGACGAGTTTTCCGGTATGATGCTCGCCGGACTCGATAATGATCGAGCGGCTTCATTGAAAGTGGGTAAAGTTTGATGCAGCTATTCAACAGGAGAAACCATCGCTATTGTTATCGGGTTGATCTTGGGTATTATCCCTGGGCTAATCTTGCTTGTGGTGCTCTGCTGACGCGTTTGTCGTCAACAACAGCGTATTAAAAATAACGCCATTATCCTGAAAATAAAGAGCTTGTTATGAAAATTATAATGATACTTACTGAAGCTTTAAGTCTGTTTAAAAGTCTGCTCAATGATTTGAGTGAGAAACGAGCTCTGGTTTATTTACTCACGCTGGCTTTTGCAGTGACTATGGCTTCCGGTTTTACGCTTTATATGATTGATCCTAATATCCACTCGCTGTTTGACGGAATATGGTCGGCTTGGGTCACCATGACGCATGTGGGTTTTGGTGACGTAGTGCCAACCTCGTTTTTGGGACGGTTGTTGTCGGCTGCACTGATATTATTCGGGCTTGCTTTATTTTCGATGTTTACCGCAATATTGTCAGTGACGCTAATCGGTAAAGACATGGATACCTGGGGTCAGAATGTGCGACAAATTGAGCAGGACACGAGTCGTATCGAGACTGAAGAAAATCAGATTCTTCATGAATTGGCACGATTACACAAGCGCATGACAGCGCTGGAAAAAAAGTTGTCATCAGATGCCGGGAAAGATAACCCATAGTTTGGTAGTTATTTATCGGATTGTTGTGACAAGTATCGCAGAATGTCAGGCCAGTCAGTCAACGTATTGGAGTCCCAAATGTTAAAGTTTTTTTTAGCAATCATTATTTTTTTAGTGGCATTGTCAATGTTCCTGGCTATGAGTGTTGGGGTGGCTTTTTGCCTGGTATGGCTGTTTCCGGCTATTTCTTTTGAAATAGGCGTTTTGATTGGAACGGTTAGCCTTAGTATGATGTGTTATCTTTTTATGGTGAGGACAAGTGCAGAACCTGGCATGGATTCGTTCTCTACAGAAGACGAAATTTTTGATAAAATTTATGATGAAATTGATCTTAATAACGTCATACTGCCACGATCAACACGAAGCAGAAGAAAAAGGCGTTAATGGTCGCACTTTATCCTGTATTCCGGCTTTGTTCTCCCACGCTCTGTAAAGCTACCTTTTAGCTTGACCCTCTAACTTTTCTTACACATGACCCATTCAATAAAATTTTGGGCTGTTGTTCCGGCGGCCGGTGTTGGCAAACGCATGAACGCAGACCGACCCAAACAATATCTGGAGCTTGCCGGTAAAACAGTCATCGAGCATACCTTGTTGCGCTTGTTAAAAGCGGACGTTTTTACGGCCGTTGCTGTCGCAATTTCTGAAGAAGATCCTTACTGGCCCGAGCTTGACGTGTCAGCTCATCAACAGGTTATCACTGCCGCAGGTGGCAAAGAGCGTGCGGATTCGGTACTGTCTGCATTAAAATCGATACGCGAACTAGCCACGGATAATGACTGGGTACTGGTGCATGATGCGGCCAGACCCTGCATTACGACGACCGATATACACCATCTTATAGCCTCGTTGGTAAATGATGAAGTCGGTGGCATTCTTGCCTTATCGTCACACGACACGTTAAAAAATGTTCAAGGTAACTGTATAGTCGGCACTTTGGATCGACGTCATATCTGGCGGGCATTAACACCGCAGATGTTTCGTTACGGCTTGTTAAAAAGTGCACTGGAAGCGGCGGAAGGCAATCCAGCCATAACCGATGAAGCCAGCGCCCTCGAATTACAAGGCTTGCAACCCAAAATCGTTGAAGGTCGTCCTGATAATATAAAAATTACCCGACCCGAAGACCTGGCATTAGCGCAATTTTATATGGAGCATCAAAATGATTAGAGTAGGCATGGGCTATGATGTACACCGCTTTAAAGACGGCGGTGATGTGATACTGGGCGGCGTCAAAATAGACTATGAGCAAGGTCTGGAAGCGCATTCCGATGGCGATGTCGTGCTGCATGCTTTATGTGATGCCTTGCTGGGTGCGGCGGCTTTGGGCGATATAGGCAAACATTTTCCTGATACCGATCCTGAATTTAAAGGTGCGGATAGCCGGGTGTTGTTGCGGCATGTTTACGGCATCGTTCAGGATAAAGGTTATCAGCTGGTTAATGCCGATATGACTATCATTGCCCAAGCCCCTAAAATGGCACCCCATATTGTTGCGATGTGCCAAAACATTGCCGATGATTTAAACGTGGACGTTGATTGCATTAATGTAAAAGCCACCACCACAGAAAAGCTGGGCTTTGAAGGTCGTAAAGAAGGTATTGCCGTACAAGCCATTGTCTTGATTGAAAAGTAACATATAGGTAAAAGGTAAAAGGTAAAAGGTAAAAGGTAAAAGGTGAAAGGTGAAAGGTGAAAGGTGAAAGGTGAAAGGTGAAAGGTAAAATGAATTTTTTTACCGCTCGTGCTCGTACGTAGGTAGTCCTTACAAACTGATGCAGGTGAGGCATTTTAAGCAACATGTGTTCTTCCAACCCATTGATTTATAAGTATCTACAAACCATAAATGTGAAATATAAATATCGCAACTTATTGATTTTATAGACCTGCACTGTTTTGTAGGGACTACCCGTACGTAGGAACGTGAAAATTTAAAAAATATGACTATCAACACACAAACTATTGAAATCCCCGTATGGCCTTACGTTTACGGTCAACCTTCCGGCCTTGGTAAAATCCGCAGTATTCCCGAAGACTTTATCGTTAAAGAAAATTTGGCCTTTGAACCGTCCGGTGCTGGGGAACATGCCTTTTTGCAAATAGAAAAGACTGGCGAAAATACCGATTATGTCGCCAGACAGCTATCCAGATTTGCTAACGTCAGGCAGCGTGATATCAGTTATGCGGGGTTAAAAGACCGACATGCGGTCACAACCCAATGGTTTAGTGTTTGGTTGCCAGGTAAAGCTGATCCGGACTGGACGCAGTTTGAAACTGGCAGCATGAAAGTGTTACAAGCAGTGCGTCATGCCAGAAAATTAAAGCGCGGCGTATTGTCCGGGAACAGCTTCACACTCATCATTCGTGAATGGCAGGGCGATAAAGATAAAACCATTCAGCAATTGGAGGGTATCAAAGCCAATGGCCTGGCCAATTATTATGGCTCGCAACGCTTTGGTAATGAAGGCCAAAACGTTAATAAAGCCTTGGCCATGTTTGCCGGTGAAAAAGTCGGGCGCGAACAACGCAGTCTGTATTTATCGGCCGCCCGCTCCTATTTGTTTAACCAGATTTTGGCTTGTCGGGTTACCCGTAAAAATTGGAATCAGCCGCTTGCAGGTGATATCTACCAATTTGATTTATCGCATAGCTGTTTTAAATCTGAAGTGCCGGATGCTGAAATTATCCGTCGATTGGAGGTTAACGATATTCATCCGACAGGTGCGTTATGGGGCAAGGGAGAAGCTGGCGTATCGGCAGATACACTGGATCTTGAGCAAGGTATTATCGATGCTTATCCTGAACTGGCTCAAGGCTTGATAGCCTGTGGCGTTGATAAAGACCGGCGTGCCTTGCGGGTTAATGTGCAGGATTTACAGTGGCAGTTTGTCAATGACACCACCTTAAAACTTGATTTTACCTTGCCGGCGGGCAGTTATGCGACATCGGTGTTGCGCGAGATTATTGAGGTGTAGTCAAGTCTTAGCCCCTCTTTGAAAAGAGGGGCTAAGGGCAAGTTTTTGAATAAACCTGGAAAAATCATTTTGTCCACGAAAAACACAAAACCTGTCCTGAGCGCAACCTAAGGGAGCACAAAAATATTCAAAGAGATACCAAGCTGTAGATCGTCACCCAAAGTTAGTCGGAATTTGCAGCCACGACTGAAACGTTTATAGATTTCAGTGGCTTGAAAAACTTCAGCAACAGGGTTGCAAACCCCGTTACACTTCAGTGCATTGATTGATTAGATGTTTTGTTCGTAAATTAAAGTACCTCTGCCTATTGCTTTCTCCATGATAGCCGCGATGTCAAAGTCAGGATGTTGAATGGTATGAATTAATGTATTGATGTTATGCCATTTTGTATGAATAATTTTGGATTCATCAAGAATGCAAATTAGCTTTTGTAAATCAATTGATTGAGTTTTCACAGGTTAGAGATATTAGAGGAGATTAAACTGAAGGGATCATCCATAAGGGTTAGATGAGCTTTGTCTTGGATCGGAGTTCCGATGTACAACTTAAAAAATCACCATTCCAAGTACCAAGAATTCTAATCTCTTGGAAGCACATAAACCATTCGTATAAATAACTGGGAGGCTGTCCGAGAATAGGAGCCTGGAAGCCGCTTGGAGCTTGTAATCCAGACTGAAATATTTGAAGATTTTAGTGCGTTGCAAAACGTGAGTAACGGGGATGTAAAACCCCGACTGGGGAGTGAACTCGCCCATCACTCAGGATCACTGGTGTGGCTGTATTTTTCCCCCAACTGCAATAACACAAACACTGCACCGGTGCCGCCATCTTTGGGTGATGCAGAACAAAATGCCTGGACATATTTATGTTGTCTTAACCACACGTTGAGGTTGTTTTTTAGTACGGGGTGGTTGTCAGTTGAGCGATAACCTTTGCCGTGAACAATATGCACGCAGCGGCAACCGGCTTCTACACAGTCATGTAAAAAATTCAGCAAATGATTTTTAGCGGCATTGCTGGTTAAACCATGCAGATCAATTTCTGCATCCATCCCAAAAAAACCGCGCCGTAATTTTTTTAAGACATTATTTTGCAAGCCCGGTGCGATAAAGCTTAAGGTATCTTCAAGTCCGACTTTTTCGATATCGGTTGCTGCCGAATCAATCAAATGACCATTGACATCAATGACTCCGGGCCCGGGATAAGGCTTGGGTTTATTGTCTTTATTTAACAGCACCTTATCACTATTAATGGCGCGTACTTTACCGATGGTGTGGCGAAATAAATCCCGGTCTTCTGAAGTTAGTGTTTTTTTTGCCACGAAAGCTGATTTTGTTGGATATTGTTGCTAAGATGTTCGATTTTAAAGCTTATTACGCTTCAGGGCGAATGATTATGCATATTTTGGTCAGTAATGATGATGGGTATCTGGCAGAAGGTCTGATTGCATTAGCCAATGCCTTGCGAAAACAGGCCGAAATATCGGTGGTTGCACCCGATAGAAACCGCAGTGCTGCCAGTAATTCTTTAACCTTGGAAATGCCGTTGCGTGCTTATACAACCGATAACGGCTTTATTAAAGTCGATGGTACACCGACCGATTGTGTGCATTTGGCGATAACCGGCTTTCTGGATAAAGAGCCTGACATGGTTTTTGCGGGTATTAATCATGGCTCAAATCTGGGTGATGACGTACTTTATTCCGGTACGGTTGCGGCGGCAACCGAAGGGCGGTTTTTAGGATTGCCTGCGCTTGCCATATCACTGGTGGGCAGTAATCCTGTGCATTTTGATACCGCAGCGAAAGTGGCGGTCACGCTATTAAAGCAATTGATTAAGAACCCGTTGCCACAAGATACCATTCTTAATGTTAACGTGCCGGACGTTGCGTTAAAAGACTTGAAAGGTTATCAGGCAACACGACTGGGTCAACGGCACAAATCAGAACCGGTCATCAAAAGCGAAGATCCGCGTGGACGCACTATTTTTTGGGTAGGGCCGCCGGGCGCAGAACAGGATGCAGGGCCGGGGACTGATTTTTATGCCATTAATGCAGGCTATGTGTCGGTTACGCCCCTGCAAATCGATTTAACCTGGTATGAGCGGATTAATGCATTAAAGGCATGGTTGCCAAATGAGGATAATTTATGACACTAAGCCTGCAAGGCATAGGCATGACTTCCCTGCGTACGCGTGAACGCATGATTAAACGCTTATCGGGGCAGGGCATCCATAATGAAAAAGTGCTGGAAATTATGCGAGATACCCCTCGGCATATTTTTATGGATGAAGCGTTGGCCAGTAGGGCTTATGAAGATACCGCGTTACCGATTGGTTACAATCAAACTATTTCCCAGCCCTATACCGTCGCAAAAATGACCGAACTGCTATTGAGGTCATTTGACCATTTAGATAATGTTCTTGAAATAGGCACAGGCTGTGGATACCAGACAGCGATTCTGGCGCAGTTGGTTGATCATGTCTATTCCATTGAAAGAATCTTGCCGCTACAAAAAAAAGCCAAAAGTAATTTATGGGATTTGAAGCTTAAAAATATCAGTTACTTATACAGCGATGGTAACTTGGGTTGGCCGGATTATGCGCCGTTCGATGGTATTTTGGCATCTGCTGCGGCCGTTGAAATTCCGCCTGTTTTGTTACAGCAGTTAGCCATTGGCGGGGTTATGGTTATTCCTGTCGGCATAAACGGACAGCAAACATTACAGCGCGTGACTCGCACAACCATCGGTTATGATATTGAAGAACTGGAAGCGGTTACTTTTGTACCTTTTTTAACAGGGAAAGAATAA
>JBAXXH010000105.1:0-12535 GCA_037127995.1 Methylococcaceae bacterium
GATTATCATAAAAAAGCCGTCGATTTAGACAGCTGATTTATTCCATTTGGACAAAGTTATTATATTTCTTAAAATACGAAGACATAATATACCGAGGTTTCTACTAAAAGCCATGACGTTAAGGCACAAAATGCCGGACAAAAAGCAAAAAAATATTATCTTGAACCTTGTATCTTGAGCTTAAGTCGATATCCGAGAATGAATATACCCGAATGGCGCAGGATTTTTGTTCATTTTTATGGCGTAAAAATAGGAGCATAGCAAGCTACGTAACTATTTTTACAACGCAAAAAATGGGCAAAAATACCAGCAAGTTGGGTATATTCTTCTCAGGAAATCGCCTAATGCTTAACATTTAACTTAAATCTAACCAAAACGCCATGACTTTTCTTGCAGTAGGGATTAATTATAATACCGCACCGGTTTCGATCCGTGAGCGCCTGTCATTCCCTGCCGACATGCTCGAATCATCGTTAAAGGAGTTATGGCGGGTCAAAGAAATCAGTGAAGCCGCCATTCTTTCAACCTGTAACCGCACCGAGTTTTACTGCTTATCAAGCACAGCCAATCAACAAATTCTGATTGATTGGGTTGCACAAAGCAAACAAATCAAGGAGGCGGATTTCGCGCCTTATCTGTATTGCCATACTGACAGCTCCGTGTATCGCCATATATTTCGGGTCGCTTGTGGCCTGGACTCCATGATTTTAGGCGAACCACAAATTCTCGGACAAATGAAAACAGCCTATCAGGCAGCTTACGATGCCGGTACTTTAGGTAAACGTCTAGGTAAACTTTTTCAGCACACGTTTACCGCTGCAAAAAAAGTGCGTACCGACACCGCTATTGGTTCCAGTCCGGTCTCGGTTGCCTTCGCTGCTGTTCAATTGGCCCAACAAATTTTCGACAAACTCAGCGAACAGACCGCATTGCTAATAGGCGCAGGTGAAACCATAGAATTGGCTGCGCGGCATTTATCCCAGCAAGGCATAGGCCGCATCATTATCGCCAATCGCACCTACGACAAAGCCCACACTTTGGCTGCACAATTTAACGGCTATGCCATTGCCTTGTCGGAACTTCCCATGCATCTGGCTGAAGCAGATATTGTTATTTCGTCAACCGCCAGTCAATTGCCGATTCTGGGCAAAGGTCGCGTGGAAAGCGCTCTTAAAAAGCGTAAACATAAACCAATGTTCATGGTAGATTTGGCGGTACCTCGCGATATTGAAGCTGAAGTTGAACAACTTAGAGATGTCTATCTTTACACCGTAGACGACCTGCAGCACACTATAGACCAGAACATGAACTCGCGCCGACTGGCGGCTGAACAAGCTGAAGAAATAATCGATACTCAGGTTGATTATTTTTCAGCCTGGTTACGCGCTCAAGGCGCACAATCAACCATTCGGGATTACCGCGACCAAGCCGAACAATCCCGTGATGAAGCATTACAAAAAGCCCTGACGCTACTAAAAAGTGGCGTTTCCCCTGAAGAAGCTCTTAATCGTCTCGCTTATAGCCTGACCAATAAACTGATTCATACGCCCAGCACCCAAATCAGAGCGGCCGCCGAAAACGAACGCCACGACTTAATTACCGCTGCCCGCGAAATTTTTAAATTAACCCAATCTACATGAAACAATCCATACAACTTAAACTAGAAAACTTGTGCGAACGTTATGACGAAATCGCCGCCTTACTTTCAGAACCTGAAATACAAAGCAATCAAAACAAATTTCGCACGCTAAGCCAGGAATACGCCCAAATTGCCCCCCTGGTTGATTGCTATAAAAGATATGAACTGGCATTAAAAATGCTGGAATCAGCAAAAGAAATGGCTAATGATTCCGACCCCGAGCTCAGGGAAATGGCCAAAGAAGAAGTTAATGAAGCAGAAGACCTGATAGAAACACTGGATCTTGAATTACAAGTCTTGTTATTACCCAAAGATCCCAACGACAATCGCAATATTTTTCTGGAAGTACGTGCAGGCACCGGCGGTGATGAAGCAGCTATTTTTTCAGGTGACCTAAGCCGCATGTATCAACGCTACGCCGAAAGAAAGGGCTGGCAAACAGAAATCATTAGCGAAAACCAAGGTGACCACGGCGGCTATAAAGAAGTTATTTTGCGCATTACCGGACGGGATGTTTATTCCCAATTAAAATTTGAATCCGGTGCGCATCGCGTACAACGCGTACCTGAAACAGAATCACAAGGACGGATTCACACATCCGCCTGTACTGTCGCCATCATGCCCGAAGTCGAAGAAGTCGATGCCATTGACATCAACCCCGCCGACCTTAAAGTGGATACTTACCGCGCATCAGGAGCCGGTGGACAGCATATCAACAAAACTGAGTCCGCCATCCGCATTACCCATGTTCCTACAGGAACGGTGGTTGAATGCCAGGACGAACGCTCGCAACACAAAAACCGCGCACGGGCTATGTCATTGCTGGCATCCCGCTTATTGTCGGCAGAGCAGGAAAAACAACACGCAGAACAATCCTTAACCCGTAAACTGCAAGTCGGTAGCGGCGACCGCTCCGAGCGCATCCGCACTTACAATTATCCGCAAGGACGCTTAACCGATCATCGTATTAATTTAACTCTGTATAAACTGGATGACATCATGCAGGGCGGACTGGAACAAGTTATTCAGCCCTTGATTAGAGAGCATCAGGCGGAATTGTTGACACAGTTGGGGGATGATTAAGTATTTTGTTTGGACGCAAGTCCAATTGCTGTAGGCGGCTGGGATTCGCTTAATGCTCATCCCAGCCTACGCGCTTAAAGACTTATTGTTAACTAGAGACTGAAAAAGATTGACATCCGCCTGTGTTACGGAGGACTGAGCAGACCTATGGGGTTTATTTGCGCCTCGCGAATCCGACTAAGCCAGCCAATGCGGTACCGAAGAACCAGATTGCAGCGGGGACGGGGACTGAAGAGACAGGGGTAAACCTGGCAAAATCAGCGTTGCAGGCATACGTTAAAACGCAATTAGCCCCCATACCCGTATAACCAATAAAAGGTGGTAAATTAACATCACGGAACCAGAGTGAACTCCCTGCGACCCACGGTCCCAAAGATGAGACTAGTGAGATATTATCTGGGATGACAATCACTCCATACAAGATAGGGTCTTCCCACAATCCTGTAATTTTAGCGGGGTAGGTTGCAACCCCACTCGGCAATGCATCTACAGACGTGATCGCGGCTAAAAGCGCCTACGCAGCAGCTCCTGATGCAGCAGGAGTGTTGAAATCAAACGTGCCCCCATAAACTGCATCGTATGTGCCTTGGACGAACGACACATTATACAACGTGCCGCCGACATCCAAGCTGTTAATGCCGTTAAGATTTCCGGTGATGCTATCCACATTATAACTTAGGGCAGCATTTGTTGCGAAACTGACGGTGAGCAAAGCGATTGCGCCGATCATTTTATTTACTGCTTGCATTCGGTATTTCCTTTAAAATTAAATGAGTAAAATATACGTTACTAGCCAACTCTGTCTAAATCGGCTGGTAAGACCATCAGGCAGTGCAACATCTGGTTTGATGCGAACGTTCAGTCGTTAAGTAGGTGATCAAAAGTCTTATAACAAAATCAAATGCTGTAAGTTTCATATACTCAATATTACTTCAAGCATTTTGTCATGTTAAAAAATGTTAAAAGACTTATGAACGACTACTTATGACATTAAATAAAGAGATCCAAGGTTTGATCAGTAAAAAACCTTAAATTCTCAATGTGATTTTATCACAGCGAGGATCACTTCCGCTAAACAAATCCATAATTAATTTTAAATTAAATAATATCAATGTGTTATAAATAACAAGTCGTGGGTACGCATTACATAACCAACAGCAAGTAGCCCGCTGGGTCTTTGCGAAATGCGGGGTAACCTAACGCCGAGATTTTCCTTGTTCTGCTACGTTAGCACTGTAGGTTGGGTAGAGCGCTAGCAAAACCCAACAAAAATTACGAGTAACTCAAAATGCTACACTCTATTTTTGCTGTGGATAATATCTGTAGTAACTTAACCCTTGGAGACTTCGATGACTACACTCACCGTTCATAATGTTGATGATGCAATAAAAGACCAGTTATAAATCAATGCTATACAACACAACTGTTCTATTGAAGAAGTATGCCGAATTCTTAAACAAGCACTTTTTTCAACTAAACCACAAAAAAACCAGGTAGCTATTTGCACCAGCAAGTCATGAAACTCACTAGCGGCGAAGAATTAGAGATACCGGAACGTTCATTGCCGCGTTCTGCACCTGACTTTTCAGAAAAGCCCTCATGATATTGCTCGATACCCCTATTATTTCTGACACATGCGGTCACAACCAACTAAAGGATTCATAAAATGAATACTGTTTGGACACACGAAGAAGCAAAAAATAGTTTTGATAGTTTGATGGAAGAGGCATTGGCACACCATGTACAAACTATTGAACTAAAAAATCAACAAAAAGTAATCGTCATATCACTTGAAGACTATAAAAAAAACCTGAAACCTAAAAACACCTTAGTCGATTTTTTCAGAAAATCCCCACTTTATGATTTACCCTTGGATTTGGAACGCTATAAAGATACAGCAGTTTATTCACACTCTTAACTATGCCAACCATAAAAAACCTGCTGGCACACGCCACCAACACCCTATCCAGCTATTCCGATTCCCCGTTATTAGATGCCGAAGTGCTACTGGGTTTTGTACTGGAAAAACCAAGAACTTACCTACGCGCCTGGTGTGATAACTCACTAACAGACCAGCAACTCGCCACGTTTGAAGCACTAATCAAACAACGTCAACAAGGCACGCCCATTGCCTACTTAACAGGTACGCGTGAATTTTGGTCCAGGAATTTTACAGTAACACCTGATGTATTAATCCCCAGACCCGACACCGAATTATTGATTGAATTGAGTTTGGACTTAATCCCCAAAGACGAAGCCGTTAAACTTATTGATTTAGGCACAGGCTCTGGCATTATCGCGGTGACGCTGGCGGCTGAACGCCCAAACGCGCTCATTACGGCAGTGGATGCCAGCTTTGCCGCGTTAACCATCGCAAAGCAAAACGCCCAACTGTACCAACTCTCTAATATTACGTTTTATCAAAGCGATTGGTTTAGTAAAGTTCCCAACACGCAATTTGATTGTGTCGTCAGCAACCCGCCTTATATTGATTCCGCTGATGAGCATCTACGGCAAGGTGATGTGCGCTTTGAACCCAAAACCGCGCTCATCGCGGAAGACCAAGGTTTAAGTGATATCCAAATTATTGCCGACAAAGCGCGAAGCTATTTAAAACCGGCGGGGCATTTGTTAATCGAACATGGCTATAATCAAGCAATCCAAGTACAAGCCATTTTTAACGCACTGGCTTATGATAAGGTACAATCCTATCAAGACTTATCGGGACAGCCCCGCGTTACTTATGGGCAAAAACCTTAACACTGACCTTATGCATTTATTATGAACTCACCTGACATTCAAATCCCCCGCAAACTCGCCAATCAACTGCTGCATCTTGCGCAAATCTCACCCGACTTTGAGGTTTGTGGCCTTATCGGCAGTAAAAATGGTTTGCCGACCCACTGTTACCCCATAAAAAACGCCGCTGAACACCCCCAGCAACGTTTTCTACTGGATGCCGGACAACAAATCTCGGCCATGACTACTATGCGTGAATTAGGCGAGGCGCTTTTCGCCATCTATCATTCCCACCCAACCGCACCGGCAATTCCGTCAACCCATGATTTGGAATTGGCCGCTTATCCTGATGCTTTGTACCTGATTATTTCACTTAATACCAAAGGCATTCTGGAAATGCGCGGCTTCAAAATTAACCAGAAAACAGCCCTGGAAATTCCGCTAACCCTGAGTGATGACTAAGCCTTAAAAAAACCGGCCTTCGTGTTACTGCGGAAGACTATTGTTAAAAGGCCTTTGACCACCTGAAGCGGCAAATTTATTTTCAGGAAAAATCATTAAATTGGGCAAAATTCAAAAAGGATAAGAGAGATAATTACAATTTCATTAAGAACCTAGTAAAATGTCGATTGTTATATTGCCAAAGAGAAGGCAATGATCTAAAAAAATGTCATCTAACCGTTTTTTTTAAAACCCAAGTTACTTACTCTTGAATTTAAAAAACGAATATAATTGACGTAAATCGAAAAATAATCATGTTTACTGAGGGTATTAGCGTGGAGCTAAGCGGAGCACAAATCCTGGTTCAAAGTCTTATAGACGAGGGCGTAGAATATATTTTTGGCTATCCTGGCGGAGCCGTATTGCATTTATATGATGCGATATTCCAGCAAGATGAACTCAAACACATACTGGTTCGGCATGAACAAGGCGCAACCCATGCGGCTGACGGTTATGCAAGAGCCACCGGAAAACCAGGCGTGGTATTGGTTACTTCGGGCCCTGGTGCCACCAATGCAGTCACCGGAATTGCTACCGCTTATATGGATTCAATCCCCATGGTTATCATCTCCGGTCAGGTATCTCTGCCCGTCATTGGTAGCGATGCTTTTCAGGAAGTCGATATGGTTGGCATAACCCGCCCCTGTGTCAAACATAACTTTTTAGTCAAAGATGTGACCCAATTAGCTGAAACCATCAAAAAGGCCTTTTATATTGCCACAACAGGCCGTCCCGGCCCTGTCGTCGTTGATGTGCCTAAAGATATTACCGCCCCACACATTACAGTACCTTATAAATACCCTAAAAAAGTGTCTATCCGCTCTTATAATCCGGTCGTTACCGGTCATAAAGGGCAGATTAAAAAGGCGATTGATTTATTGTTAAGCGCACAAAAACCCATCATTTATTCAGGTGGCGGTGTCGTGTTGGGTGAAGCCAGTAAAGAATTGATTGAGTTTACGCACACACTGGGCTATCCGATTACCAATACCTTAATGGGTTTAGGCTCATATCCAGCGACTGACAAACAATTTATCGGCATGCTGGGCATGCACGGCACTTATGAGGCCAACATGGCGATGCACGAAAGTGATGTCATCATTGCTATCGGTGCACGTTTTGATGATCGTGTCACCGGCAAACTGGATTTGTTTTGTCCGCATGCAAAAATCATTCATATTGACGTTGATCCTGCCTCTATTTCTAAAACCGTAAAAGTGGACATTCCAATTGTCGGTGACGTTAAACCGGTATTGGAACAAATGCTGGAACTCATCAGAGAAAGCAAAAAGAAGCCCGATGGAATAGCCCTGGAACATTGGTGGAACCAAATCAGGCAATGGCAAGCCCTCAATTGCCTCGAATTTGACCGTAAAAGCCCGCTGATTAAACCGCAATATGTGATTGAGCAATTGCATGAAGTGACCAAAGGCGATGCTTTTGTCACTTCAGACGTAGGCCAGCATCAGATGTGGGTAGCCCAATACTATCCTTTCGACAAACCGCGTCGCTGGATAAATTCAGGTGGACTGGGTACCATGGGCTTTGGCTTGCCGGCCGCCATCGGTGTTAAATTGGCATTTCCTGACGAGAATGTCGCCTGTGTAACCGGTGATGCCAGCATTCAGATGTGCATACAGGAATTATCGACCGCTTTGCAATATAAAACACCGATTAAAATCATTAACCTGAACAATCGCTATATGGGTATGGTTAGGCAATGGCAGGAATTTTCTTATCAAAGCCGTTATTCGCACTCCTACATGGATACCATTCCGGAATTTGTTAAGTTGGCAGAAGCCTATGGTCATGTCGGCATACGAATAGACAAGCCCGAAGAAGTCAGGCCCGCCTTGGAAAAAGCTTTTGCCATGAAAGACCGTACCGTATTTTTGGACGTCATGACCGATCAAACTGAAAACGTTTACCCGATGATTGAAGCGGGCAAAGGCCATCATGAAATGAAATTAAGGGTCGCCACCGGCACCTCGACAGACAGGGAATTGGCTTAAATGAGACACATTATTTCTATTTTATTGGAAAATGAATCCGGTGCTTTATCACGTGTAGCCGGTTTATTTTCAGCGCGTGGCTACAACATTGAGTCACTTACCGTAGCACCAACCGAAGATGCCAGCCTGTCAAGAATGACCTTGGTTACCCGTGGCAGTGAAGAAATCATTGAGCAAATCACCAAACAGCTTAACAAGTTGATTGACGTTGTTAAGCTGATCGATTTAGCGGAATCTTTTCATATTGAACGTGAACTGATGATGGTCAAAATCAAAACCACCACTGGGGAAATGCGCGATGAAGTCAGAAGCATTGCGGACATATTTCGCGGCAAGATTATTGATGTAACGCCAACCACCTACATTGTTGAAATGACCGGCCCCTCAGAAAAACTTGATGCCTTTCTGGCAGCCATAGACCCTGACTCTGTTATTGAAGCCGTTCGTTCAGGGCCTACCGGCATTTCCAGAGGCGAGAAAGGCTTGCATTTATAACGTAGGTTCAAGGGCAAAGGTACAAGGTTAAAAGAACAGCATCCTTGTACCTTGTACCTTGTACCTCTTACCTTCCATCTATTTTTATTTACTTTACACCCAGAAAAACAGGAAAAATCATGCAAGTTTATTACGACAAAGACGCTGACCTCTCTATCATCAAAGCTAAAAAAGTAGCCATCATCGGATACGGTTCACAAGGCCATGCCCATGCCCTCAACTTAAAAGAATCCGGTGTTGATGTTGTCGTTGGCTTACGCGCCGGTTCACCTTCAGTCGCTAAAGCACAAGCGCATGGCTTAACTGTTCAAGACGTAGCAACGGCAGTCGCCGGTGCAGACGTTGTCATGATTTTGACACCCGATGAATTTCAATCAACATTGTACAAAAATGAAATTGAACCCAACATTAAACAAGGTGCGGTCTTGGCTTTCGCACACGGTTTTGCGATTTTATTCAACCAGGTTGTGCCCAGAGCCGATTTGGACGTCATCATGATTGCGCCAAAAGCACCAGGCCACACAGTGCGTTCTGAATTTGTACGCGGCGGCGGCGTTCCTGACTTAATCGCTATCCATCAAGATGCATCAGGCACAGCGAAATCGATTTGTTTAGCGTATGCCTCTGCTATCGGTGGCGGTCGCTCAGGCATTATCGAAACCACTTTCCGTGATGAATGTGAAACCGATTTATTCGGCGAACAAGCCGTTTTATGTGGCGGCGCGGTTGAACTCGTAAAAATGGGTTTTGAAACCCTGGTTGAAGCGGGTTATGCACCGGAAATGGCGTATTTTGAATGTCTGCACGAATTAAAATTGATTGTTGATTTAATGTTTGAAGGCGGTATCGCCAACATGAACTACTCCATTTCCAACAATGCAGAGTATGGCGAATATGTAACCGGCCCCAAAGTAATCAACGAAGAAAGTCGCTATGCGATGCGTGAAGCCTTACAGAACATCCAAAACGGCCAATATGCAAAGAAATTTATTCTGGAAGGATTGACCAATTATCCTGAAATGACGGCAAGAAGACGTTTAAATGCTGAACATCCTATTGAAGTGGTTGGTGAAAAATTGCGCAGCATGATGCCGTGGATTAAAGCGAATCAGATTGTTGATAAAGCTAAAAACTAAACACTACCGCTTGCTGTAATCTTTTAAAAAAGCCTGTCATTTATGACGGGCTTTTTTTATTGTTAACAGCCTGTTTTTTGACTGGACAAATCCTTGCATGGACTGCAAAATCAACACTCCATTTGAAATTTAGTGACTCATATAGCCCAAGATTTGACGCAGGCTATCGCTATAAAAAAACGTAATACCGGCATGGAACGACCAGCATAAGAAATGTTTTAAATAAAGACCCGCAAGATTAAAATACAACTGTCTTTTTTACGTCGAAAAAACCATGAAACAAGAAAACACCATCAGCGCATTATTATTGGGTGCCTCTCTCTTTCTGGGGCTGAGTGCATTGGGATACCTCCTCGCCGGTGCCGCTATCCACTACAAAGAGTATGAGCGCAGTGTTACCGTCAAAGGCTTGTCTGAGCGAGAATTACCGGCCGACATAATAATATGGCCCATTGTTTTCACTGAAGCCAGTAATGATCTTGGTGGCCTATACGCGTCAATAGACGCCAACACCACAAAAATAAAAGATTTTCTGGTTGCAAAAGGGATTGACAAGACTGAAATATCAGCCTCCACACCGTCCATTACCGATAAATTTGCCCAGCAGTATACCGATACCACAAAAGCCGAGTTTCGCTATACCGCCATTCAAACAGTCACGGTATACTCATCAAAAGTCGATTTGGTTCGACAAATCATGACCGAACTCGCGGAACTGGGCAAACAGGGCATCGCTTTTACTGCTGGCGATTACCAAAACCAGAACGAGTATATTTTTAGTGGTTTAAACAAGATAAAACCGGAGATGATTCAAGAAGCCACCACCAAAGCACGCGAAGTGGCATTAAAATTTGCCCAAGATTCAAACAGTCAATTAGGTAAAATCAAACAAGCCTCTCAAGGCCAATTTGAAATAACGCCCAGAGATAAAAATAATCCACATATTAAAAAGATTCGCGTGGTATCCACAGTAGAATATTACTTGTCTGACTAAAAACTTGATGCAAATACGCGTGAAGCGCACCTTCCCGCGTTTGGACATCGTTATTTTTAACTATTTTCAGTCCCCCTTATTCAGGCTCCTGCTTCACCGTAAGCCTCGGACAGTTTTTTTTGCACATTCGGCAACATGCCATAGAGCCCCAGCTTATGCCTGAGTACATTACGGCTGATATCCAACAAACGTGCGGTCTGAACCTGATTTTCTTCGCAAAATTCAAAGGCAGTTCGAATAACAGTCTCTTCCACGATTTCAAATAACTTGGGTGGCCCTTGCTCACAAAGTCGCTGCAATGCACTTTCTAAAGAGGTCATTGAAACAACGGGCCCTTGCTCCAAGAGTCTAACGCCCGACAACTTAAAGTCTTCAGGGCGTAAACGATTACTTGGGCAAACCAGAATCGCCCGGTGAATGGCATTTTCCAGTTCGCGAATATTACCCGGCCAATCGTAATTCAATAAGGTCAATTCGGTTGCTGGCGACAACTTGATTTCACCATACCCCAAACGGTCACCGTAAATTTTCAAAAAGTGTCTTGCCAAAGGCATAATATCGCCCGGTCGTTCACGCAAAGGACTCAACTGGATAGTCGCAACGTTGAAGCGGTAATATAAATCAGCTCTAAAATGTGAAGCAGCTACTGCTTGTTCCAGATTAACGTTGGTTGCAGCAATGATTCTGACATCTACGGGCACAGGCTGCCTGGAGCCGACTTTGACAACTTCGCGTTCTTGCAGAACGCGCAGCAATTTAGCCTGCATACCCATCGGCAAGTCACCGACCTCATCAAGAAACAAACTGCCTTTATTAGCGGTTTCAAACCAACCCTCTTTGCTGGTAAAAGCACCGGTAAAGGAACCTTTTTCATGACCAAACAACTCACTCTCAATCAGGCTTTCACTTAACGCCGCACAATTTAATGCCCCAAAAACATTATTATTGCGCTTGCTAAGGGCATGAATATGCCTAGCCACAAGCTCTTTACCGGTTCCGGTTTCACCAATAATCAGAACAGTTGCATCGCTAGGTGCGATTCTTTCAATTTGCTCCAACAAGCGACGAGAAACAGGATCCTCAAAAACCAGCGCAGTCGCCCGGACAGAGAGCGACAGCGAACGTGATTGCAATTCATCAAAGGCCAGCAGTGTCGAAGTTTGATCCTCTTGGCCGCTACCAAAATTGCTGCCTAAAAATGTATCCATAATAATATACTCGTTTGCTTTGCAAAAAGAGGGGTACTTCAATCCTTTTCAGAATCGTTATCCAGAGTTAACTCATTGATGTACGCAAGGATTGAAAAACTACCTAAAAAATCCTGTTATTAGGTAACTCGCAACCGCTAAGGAATGCGCATGAAATAACTTAGGCATCTTGCTCCCTCTCCCACCGGGAGAGGGTTGGGGTAAGGGGATATACATCGTCAAGTTATTTCATGCACGTTCCTAAAACACCATAGAATCACTGATTAAATCTATTTGTAATCGGTGAGTCTATGGCAACTTTTGCTTGGGGTATTTTTTGCGATTAACCTTAAGCGTCCCCGATGACTAAAAACCTCTTTCATTGTGAAACATTTGAGGCATCTGATAAAGTCGTCAAGGAACACAAGCACGACACACTTGATTACTATATTCCCGCCGCAACGAATCCATGCGTTGCTCTTGATCGCTGTTCCAGATGAGAACTTACCTACCGCCATCCGTTGCGACATAAGCTCCTAAACAGCTCTAATTAAATCAGGTAACCCCGTGGACTCTGTCATGATGTCAACGTCTCCAATTTTGATAAGTATATTAGGGTATTTACTATGCGTAATAAAACGTTAATATTAGATTCCTATATCTATAAAATTGATATTTCATATTCGTTGTATAATTTATGTGGCGCAAACTGTTATGTGCCCCCACACTGCTGAATCCATGCCAGACGT
>JBAXXH010000106.1:0-12508 GCA_037127995.1 Methylococcaceae bacterium
TTCTCGCTGATGTATTTCTGTTAATGACTGGCGGGCAGTCTTCGTTGCTGGATGAAGGACAATCGGTAATCGGGGCAGTCAGTGTTAATACGGACGTAAAACGTGTGTCTACAGATCGCCCCGCATTAAAAGTTATTCGCTGTAATGATGAAGAATTAACAGCGCATCAGCAGCGCCTGGAAGCGATTGAAAAAGCCGGCGGTGCTTGTATCTGGAACCAATAGCTTGTAAGTTGGGTTAACTGGGTGTAACTCAACTTACAAATAGCCCGTAATTGGATTAGCCTTAACCAAGGCGATTTTCTGCAAAGAATAGTCCTAACTTGCTGGTCTTTTTATTCATTTCCTGCGTTGCCCAAATAGGTGCGTAGCTGGCTACGCACCTATTTTTCCGCCTTGGAAACAAACAAAAATCTTGCGCCCTTCAGGGCTATTTGTTCTTGGATATAGCCTAACCCGCTTACCTGTTACTCAGCTTTTGGTTTTGCACGTCTTGAGGTAGAACCCATTCTTTTTTTGCTCTTGTCGGCTTTTTTAGCGGCATCATCAGGTAGCGCTCTTTTCGCGCTATCATCCATTTTTGTAATACTCAACAATTGACCTGCTACCCTGATTCTTTTCAGTTCTTCAAGCAACTCTTTAGGCATGCCGGCGGGTAACTCAACCGTACTGTAATCATCTTCAATTCTAATACGGGCAATATGATCGCCATCAATACCGGTTTCATTGGCAATGGCACCCACGATATTACCTGGTTTTACACCATGATTGTGACCGACTTCAATACGAAATGTTTCCATTTCTATATTGGCACCACTACCAAACGTACGCTTTGGTTTACGATCCCTTTCCGGACGATCTTCTCTGCGCGGACGATCTTCTCTGTGTGAACGATCATCTCTGTCTCTTTGAGGTCTGTCTTCTCTACTGTCGTAAGCTTTTTTAGGTAAGTTTTGCATTAACAGCGGCGTATCACCTTGCACCAACTTTGCCAAAGCCGCCGCTATTTCCAAGGCAGTTACATTATGTTCCTGCTGAAATTGCTCTATCAGTTGACTGAAAAAGCTCAACTCTTCTGAGGCCAGGGTGTCGGTAATATTCTGTTTAAAGCGAGAAATACGTTTATTATTAATAACTTCAGTTGAAGGCAAGCCCATTTCTTCAATTTTTTGTTTGGTTGCTTTTTCAATATTACCCAACAATTTTCTTTCTCTGGGCGCAATAAACAAAATCGCGTCACCGGTACGTCCGGCACGTCCGGTTCTACCAATACGGTGAACATAAGACTCGGTATCATAAGGGATATCGTAGTTGACGACATGCGTAATACGATCCACATCCAAACCACGCGCGGCGACATCAGTGGCAATTAAAATATCCAGTTTGCCATTTTTCAGATGAGCAATAGTCCGCTCTCTAAGTGTTTGAGACATATCACCGTTAATGGCAGCGGCTGAGTAACCTCGCGCCTCCAGTTTTTCTGCCAGTTCAATGGTTGCCGTTTTGGTTCTGACAAAAATAATCATACCGTCAAACGTTTCAGCTTCAAGAATACGGGTAAGCGCATCCAGTTTGTGTACACCGCTGACCATCCAAAAACGTTGACGGATATTTTCAGCAGACGCCGTAGTTACTTTTATAGTAACTTGTTCGGGTTCGTTCAAGTATTCTTGGGCAATTTTGCGAATAACCGCAGGCATGGTTGCAGAAAACAGGGCAATTTGTATGTCGTCAGGCGTTTTTTCAAGCACCCATTCCACATCATCAATAAAACCCATGCGCAGCATTTCATCGGCTTCATCAAGAACAAGAACCTTAAGCGTGTCAAGATTCAGTGTGCCTTTGCGCATGTGATCCATGACCCTGCCTGGTGTGCCGACAACCACATGGGCACCACGCTTTAACTGGCGTAATTGCGTGCTATAGTCTTGTCCACCGTAGATAGGCAGAACATGAAAGCCGTTTAAATGAGCGGCATAACGTTGAAACGCTTCGGCTACCTGTATGGCAAGTTCACGGGTTGGTGCCAACACCAGAACTTGGGGGTCTTTTTGACGAAGATCAATTCGCGACAATATGGGCAGTGCAAACGCAGCTGTTTTACCAGTGCCTGTTTGTGCTTGTCCCAGAACATCTTTGCCTTGCAGCATGTGAGGGATAACTTGTGCCTGAATGGGCGAAGGTGTTTCATAACCGACATCGTCCAGTGCTTTTAGCAAAGGTTCAATCAGAGCTAAATCACGGAAAGTGGGTAATGTTGAAACATCATTGGACATGGATTTACCTGTTTTGAGTATTTGGAATACGCTTGTAAAGCGCGGGGAACTTATTGTTTATAATGCTATTATATCGCATTACATTGCATTTTGCAGCAAATAGATGTGATAACAAATATTTGCCTGGCATCTAGATTGATGCGAGGGCTTATTCCAAAAGACTTTTCTCAGCATCATTATCGCTATTTTTTTTGCGCAGATCAGCGAAAACAGCTATTTTTTCGCGAGGAAAACGCAAAGACACGCCGCTTTATTTCTTCATGTCCATCGTGATAATTTTTACGTCAAAAATACTACACTGTAATGAGTCGAAAAACTTATGATACTTTTTATATCGCTGACAAAGACTGCCTAGGCTTATCGTACTTAACCACACTCCAATCCCTGCCGCTTTTTGTCTGTGCTGTTTTCTCAAGCAAGCCCATCGTGTATCATGTAAGCACACAATAAATGTTCAGCCAAGACGTTTACTAATGAGCGATATCTTGCTGAGTATATAAAACAATCGCTTGGGCGATCATTCAATGTTCCCGTTTGGGATGTATTATTTATAAAGGTAAAATGCCGTCATGCTAGACCCCCGTTTATTTAGAACTGACCTTGATTTTGTTAAGCAACAATTAAACAGACGTTCATTTAATTTTAATCCCGAGTCTTATGTTGAGCTGGAAGCAAGACGCAAAGACGTGCAGATTAAAACCCAGGAATTACAAAATGAGCGCAATAGTCGTTCAAAAGCAATAGGCAACGCAAAAGCCAAAGGCGAAGATGTACAACCATTGTTGAATCAGGTTCAGCATTTGGGCGATGAGCTTAAAGCAGCGGAAACTGTATTGACTGACATTCAGCTTGAAATGGAAACACTGATGGAGGGTATTCCCAATATTCTTGACGAAGCCGTACCTGAGGGTAAATCTGAAGAGTTTAACCTCGAACTTTGCCGCTGGGGCGATGTGCCTGAATTTGATTTTAAGCCTAAAGATCATGTTGATTTGGGCACAAAACTGAAAGGCATTGATTTTGAGTTAGGTGTAAAAATTGCGAGTAGCCGGTTTGTCGTGTTAACGGGCCCGTTGGCAAGATTACAACGCGCCATTATTCAGTTAATGCTGGATATGCATACCGCCGAACATGGTTATACTGAAACTTATGTGCCTTTTTTGGCCAATGCCGAGAGTTTGCGCGGTACCGGGCAATTGCCAAAATTTGAGGCTGATCTGTTTAAAGCCAGTGACGACCCTCTTTTATATTTGATTCCGACAGCGGAAGTTCCGGTTACAAACAGGGTTAGGGATGTGATTGTTGAGGCCAAAGAGTTGCCGTTAAAATTTGTCTGCCATAGTCCGTGTTTCCGTAGTGAGGCGGGTGCTTATGGACGTGACGTACGCGGTATGATTCGTCAACACCAATTTGAGAAAGTGGAATTGGTGCAAATTGTAAGGCCGGAAGATTCCGCTAAAGCGCATGAAGAACTGACGACTCATGCCGAAAATATATTAAAAAAATTAAAGCTGCCTTACCGCAAGATGTTGTTATGTGCAGGGGATACGGGCTTCTCCTCATCAAAAACCTACGACCTTGAAGTGTGGTTGCCGGGGCAGGCAACTTATCGGGAAATATCGTCTTGCAGTAATTTTAAGGATTTTCAGGCGCGGCGTTTACAGGCGCGTTGGCGTAACCCTGAAACCGGAAAACCTGAATTAGTGCATACTTTAAATGGTTCCGGTCTGGCAGCGGGTAGAACCCTGATTGCAGTTATGGAAAATTATCAGGATGCTGAGGGGCGTGTTCGTATTCCTGACGCCTTACTACCTTATATGGGTGGCTTGGAAATTATCGAGTCATTGTAACTATTCTTTCAATCAATTTTATGCTTGGAAAGGAAATGATATTGTAACTACTCAGACTGTTCCGGCTTCGATCATAGAACACGGATGCCACTGATTAGACGGGTTTCAACGAATTTTTTCTTTTTAGCCCAAAATACCAGAGGTTTTATCGGCATTATTTATATGATAAAAAACATCTTTATACGTGTCATCCGTGTTCTATTTTTTAACGGCTATGTAATCACAAAAAAGGGAGGGTTATGACTAACCCTCCCTTTTTTACAGATGAAAATGCCTGACTTCAAGCATTTCCAATCCGGCAACGCTTGAGAGCGTTATTGCGGATTTAGAGGTTGCTGGGCTTGACCATTAACCTCTAACTGTACGCGGCGATTGTTGGCGCGTCCGGTTTCGGTATCATTGGTATCAATGGGGCGAGTCCAGCCATAACCACGGGAAGTAATATTAGCCGAATGTGAGCCATTAGTCAGGTAGTTTTTGACGGCGACTGCGCGGCGCTCGGATAAGTCCATGTTGTGCTGGAATGAGCCGGTTTTACTGGTGTGGCCCTGTACTTCAATTAACAAATCGGGATACTCTTTGATACGATTAGCGACATTATCAAGATTTTGAAAGTATTCCGGTTTAATCGTGGCTTTATCGTTGTCAAATTTTATATCCACAATCCAGCAACCCAATACGCTAACTTTGGCACCCGGTATCGTGTTGGGGCATTTATCAATACAATCGTTAACGCCGTCGGAATCTGAATCCAGCTTTGTGCAGTCTGCTACCGGGGTACCGGCTTTTAAGAAAATGCTTTTAACAAAATCTGCCATGTGGCCCGGGCCGGAAATATTATCAGCCGTGGTGCCAAATCCACAGCCAGAAATATTGGCGAGTTGATTTAACACGGCTATGCCACTCGTTTCTTCTTCATTGCCCACCCAAACAGAATAAACACAGAGTCTGTCGCCATATTTTTGTTTCATGGATTGAAGCTCTTTAACGCCGTCCGAGTCCAGATCATGGCCATCACTGAGTATTAAAACAGCAATGTTACCCGCCGTTGTTGATAAATCGTTGCTGGTTCCATCAATCCCGCTGGCGATGGGAGAGCCGCCACTGGCACAGGTTAGCGCATCAATACCACTACCAAAAGTTGATTTTGAGTAGCTGGCAGGCGCTTGATTAAGCTGGGTAAATCCCCATGACAAACAGTTGCCAAAGCCAAAGCTGCGGATACTTGACGTCAATTTTAAGTCAGGAATGGTGTGGTTAATTCGGTTGAGAATTTCTTTTTCAACCGAGAATTTTGTAGGATCAGGTTGGGCCGGGTAGCCTACACCATCATATTCTTCCGTCATTGACGATGAGGAGTCATTAATGACAAAGAAATTATCTGTTTTTTGTACATACTGTCCGGAGGAAAGCAGGCCATTCAAGTCCTGGGCTTGAAAGGCATTAAAAGTACTTGTTGGTTGTGAGGCGCAGCCTGATAATAGCAGGGCTGCAAGAATTGCTGCGGTTTTTAGTATTTTTTGCATTGAAAAATCCCCTTATTGTTATTAATAATAATGATCAAGATAAAGCAAACATGATGTGGTATTGTCGAATGAGTTGAGATTCTAGCATTGTCTTAATGCAATTGGAATACTCCTGTTTTCTTTAAGGTTGGTATCTCAATAATGAAGGTATTACATTTTTGGGTTATAACAAATCGGGCTAATACCACAGCTTTAATATAAATTTAAATAGATTGCTCAAGCATTGTACAAATTCGGGTAATAGCTCCCTGATTATAACGGACAAATGCCTTGCCTTTTTCAGCCAGTGACTGTCTGTAGTCAGATTCTTGATACAACGATAAAATGGCACTAACCAGTTCGTCTTTATTTTGACATTGAATGGCTGCATCATGGCTTAGCACGCCGCGAGCGATCTCTTTAAAGTTTTCCATGTGCGGCCCAAACATAACAGGAACGCCGACTGCGGCCGCCTCCAGAATATTATGTCCGCCGGCAGGTACCATGCTGCCACCCACAAAAGCAACGTCTGCTGCGGCATACAGCGCTTTTAATTCACCCATCGTATCAACCAGATAAACATCCGTTTCTGTATAAGTCCTGGCACCCGTTGTGCGCATAACGACCGCCAACTGAAACTGTTCACACAGTTTTTTAACGTCGACAAAGCGCTCTGGATGTCTGGGTACTATAACCAATAATAATTCAGGGATTTTTTGCTTGATTTCTGTATATAGCTCAAGAAACAGGGCTTCTTCGTCTTTATGGGTGCTGGCAATTAACCAAACAAACCGGCCCTCAAACAAATCGGCTTTTATCTGTAAGCCCTGTGCAAGGGTTGACGGTGGAATTTCAACATCAAACTTTATATTGCCCAATGTGTTAACTTTTTCACTGACTGCACCAATAGCGATAAACCGGTTAGCGTCATCTTGCGTTTGTGTCGCAATACCGCTTACTTGTGCTAAAGCGGGATGAACGAGTGCAGGAATTTTACGATAACCGCGCGATGATTTTTCCGATAATCGGGCATTGATAATATATAAAGGGATAGCGTTTTTTCCACAACCCTCGAAAAGGTTTGGCCATATTTCGGTTTCCATAATAACCGCCAACTTTGGCTTAAAACAGCGCATAAACCGGTTGATTGCATCGGGAACATCATAAGGGAGATAGACATGGGCAACGGTATCTTGCATCACGGACTTAACTCTGGCGGAGCCGGTCGGTGTAGTCGTGGTGATTAATAATTTGGCATCCGGATGTTGCTTTTGTATGCGCCAAACAAGCGGAAACAAAGCTTCAGCTTCGCCTACGGAGACAGCATGAAACCAGATAACATCTTGGGGGAATGGTTTATTGTAAAATGCGAAACGTTCGCGCCATCGGTATCGATAGTCAGGCGCTTTTATACCACGCCAGAGCAGGCGCAAGAGTATAAAAGGAATTAACAGGTAAAAAAGGCAAGAATAAAACGCAAGGTTCAAGGTTCAAGGTTCAAGGTTCAAGGTTCAAGGTTCAAGGTTCGGAGCAATAAACTATCGCCTTTCACCTTTCACCTTTCACTTTTATCAATTAGGCTTCAGCAACCACTTTAATAGTCAGTGTTACTATAACATCAGAATGTAAGTTGATGTCGATAGGATACTCACCAATATGGCGAATTGCCCCATGCGGCAAACGAATTTGATGTTTTTCAACCGCAATACCTGCGGCAGTAATAGCTTCAGCAATATTGTGTGTGCCAATTGAGCCAAACAATCTGCCTTCATCACCCGCTTTGTGGGCAATTTCAATTTGCAGCTTGGTTAGTTCATTACCCAATTTTTGAGCAGTACTTAACTTTTCGGCTGCGGCTTTTTCAAGCTCGGCACGACGCTCTTCAAATTCGGCAATTTTCTTGGTTGTTGCAGGAACTGCTTTACCTTGTGGAACAAGATAGTTTCTGCCGTAACCTGATTTAATAGAGACTTTGTCGCCCAGGTTACCCAAGTTTGCTATCTTTTCAAGAAGAATAACTTCCATCTTTTAATCCTCACCTTTCGGTTTTTAAACCATTATTTATACGCCGTCAGGCGTGTGTGTATTCGATTTTTTTTTGCGTAAGCTCAACCACGGATCACTCAAGCCAATTAGAGCAACAAGCAGCATGGCATGGGGTATCAAAAACAGTGTTACATAGAGCATCGGAACCATAAAGCGTGCCAGTTTCTTCCCTAAAAACACGGTATGTAAAACAGCCGTTCCACTCACTGTGTATAACACAAAGAGCAAGATGCTGATATTCCATGCTATTTCAGATATAACTCCAGAGCTTGCCAAAGCAACGGCTACGACAGCAATACTCCCTATTGACAATCTGGGCTTGGTATCCAATGACAAAAACTCTTGCCTGAAACCACCCGGATTATAAAGGTTTGCCTGCCACCACCGACCCAAAAACAAGCCAAACAACAAGCCAAATACCGAGCCTGCGGCAACCACGCCAGTCATGTAATGCACCAGAACATCAATGGTGCGTTGAATATCTGCAACAGGTGCGTCTGCCGGTATCATTTGCAAAAGCACGGCTTTCCATATCGCGGCAGGATCTGCCGCATAGAGATAAAAACCTATGACGCCAACGATGCCAATCAATATGGCAATTTCAACCGCCAGCGATAAATGCCGACCTTCTCTTAAGATGATTGAAATCAACCAGACCGGTAACCACAGAACCATTACATAAAGCAATGCAAACTGATAATTACCGAGTACCAGAAAGCCTAAAAGGCCGGCTGCAAAACTGGAGCAAATTAAAACATATAAACCTTCGAATGCTCCCCGCCTTAAAGTAACGAGAGCAACGGTGGCTGAACTTACAACACTTACCGGGGGCATCATTAGTGACAACAATGCGAGAGAGGAGGCCACTATCATGGCCTGCATTCTGCCTCGCATAATGTAAGCCGCTAAAAAATTCATAGCCCCTCCGGTTATGTTATTTATGTGCGTCGCAGAACGGCAACAATGCAATAAAACGGGCGCGTTTAATTGCAACACATAACTGTCTTTGATACTTGGCGCTGGTTCCTGTGATGCGGCTAGGAACAATTTTGCCGGTTTCAGTAATGTAATCGCTTAATAAATCCAGATCTTTATAATCGATCTGCGTTCCACCTTCTGCACTGAATCGGCAGAATTTTTTGCGTCTGATGTTACGTGCCATAATAATTTCCGTAATCCAATAAGTTAAAAGTGTTATTCAGGAATGATTTCGTCAGCGTCAGCATCAAAATCAACATCGTCTAAATCAACTTCTTCGTCGATATCACCTGTTGCAGGCACAACAACCGCTTCTCTGGCAGCCGCATCTTTAGCTCTGGACTCAGCGATTTTATTTTCTTCCGCTGTTGATGTGGCAATAGTAGACGGTTCAGTAATGGCCGCTTTTTGCAATAAAGTCATGCTACGTAAAATAGCATCGTTGAAACGGAAGCCACTTTCCAGTTCTTCCAATGTAGCCTGATCACACTCAACATTCATCAGCACGTAATGGGCTTTATGAATTTTTTTAATTGGATAAGCCAGATGTCTACGACCCCAATCTTCCAAACGGTGAATAGTCCCGGATGCAGCTTCAATGGTTGACTTGTAACGTTCAATCATTGCTGGAACCTGAGCGCTTTGGTCAGGATGGACTAAAAAGACAATTTCATAATGTCGCATTATTTTTCCTTTCGGTTAAGCCTTCCTTCTCTGTCTTAAAAAGAAGGTAAAGCAAGGAGGAGCGATATGCTCCGTAGAACTCGGCATTATAATGTATTTTATAGCGATCAGAAAATATTTTTGTTAAAAATACGGAATAAGCAATCGTTATCCAATACTACTACCTTAAAATACACAACTTGTTATATTATAATTTGTGCCAAAAAACGGGGTTCAAGCTGCCATTAACCAAACCTTGAATCAACCGTGCAAACGGTTATTTAAAACAATTGCATCAGCGCCTGCCGACCTAATTAATACAGATTTAGCTTATGACTGATTCACATAATCCCCGACAAAACCATCTCCTTGAAGCCCTGCCTGCTACCAAATACGAACGCCTTTTTCCAAATTTGGAACTCGTCGCGCTGTCCTCCGGCGATGTCCTTTACGAATCAGGGGGATAAGCTAAACTTTGCCTATTTTCCTACAACCGGCAGGGTATCGTTACTTTACCTGATGGAGAATGGTGCATCTGCGAAAATTGCTGTAGTCGGCAACGAGGGCATGATCGGTATCAGCCTTTTTATGGGCGGGGAAACTACGCCAAATCAAGCCGTTGTGTTAAGCGCGGGTTATGCCTATCGGTTGCGAGAGCAACCCTTTATGCAGGAAGTTGACCGCGCGGGTGGACGACGCAGCGGAATGTTGCAACATCTGTTACTGTGTTATACCCAGACACTGCTTAACCAAATGGCACAAACGGCAGTCTGCAATCAGCATCACTCAATTGAGCAGCGACTCTGCTACTGGCTGCTGATTAGTTTTGACCGGATAAGCGAAAACGAATTGATCATGACCCACGGATTAATCGCAACCCTGCTGGGCTTGCGCAGGGAAGGCATCACAAAAGCAGCAGGAAAATTACAGCGGGCGGGATTGATTCATTACAGTCGGGGTCACATCACAATAATGGATCGATCCAAACTGGAAGCGCAGGCCTGCGAATGCTATCAAGTGGTTAAAAAAGAATTCAATCGCCTGCTTCCCGAGATCAAAGTCACGAACTATTGATAGCTGCTGCCGAAAAGTAATTATTCAGTCCTTTCGGTAACATACTGGTGCTTCCTGATTACAACACGACCAAAGCCGGCTTTGGACTCCAAAAATAACGGATACCGGAGTCGTTCCGGTATTTATTTATGGTGAGCTATCCACCGTTATTCTGAAAACTCAGTAACTGCCACCATCACACTCATTACAGGCGCTTGGGGAGTAATGGCCTGAAAAGAGCCGGCAACGGGCGGCACCGATTCGGGATGTCGGCTCATCGCTACGGCAATATGGTCGTTACCAACCACCTGACCCGATGTAGAATCAAAGCCTTTCCAGCCAACGCCAGGCAAGTAAACCTCCGACCATGCGTGAGTTGAGCCCTCGATCTGTTGAAACGGGGACGTGTACAGGTAACCACTGACAAAACGCGCCGCCAACCCTAAAGAACGGCAGGCATCGATGAATAGAGTCGCAAAATCGCGGCATGAACCCGCGCGTCGGGTCAACGTGATTTCCGGCGTCTGTACGCCTGGCTCCTCGCGCTGCTGATAAACAAATCCGGTGGCGATTGCTTTATTAAGCCATTCCAGCAAAAGATAAGTTTCTACTACCTGACCGGTACACCAAAATTGCCGCAACCATACCTCCAACACTAGACGGTCTTGATCAAAATTGCTTGACAGGTAAGGTTCCAAATCAACGCGCTCGGCAACATCGTACTGAAAGGGAAATAACACCGCATAATCTGCCACCAAAAAATCAAGGGGCTGATCATTATAATGTTGAATCAAAATACGGCTGGAAATTGAAAGTAAGTTGCCCTGCTCCAAAAAAGTCGCCTGAGCTACCGCATTGTCATACACATCGCGTTGCCAGTGCAGTTGATGTGCCGGAAAAATAACCAGCTCAGCCGATTCAATACGAATATCGTGCCCTTCCCGAGGTCGCAACAGCAACTTGTGCGGCAACAAGGTTACCGCTTCCGCATATTGGTAAGTAGTTACGTGCTTTATTAACAGTCGGCGCATTTCTATCGCTCCAGGAATCGGCAGTAAAGCGTGGTTTGGCAATCATTCTGACACACTAATCCAAACCTCGCCGAAAAACCATCAAAACCAAAAACCATCACCACGAAAACACGCAGTTTTTTTCTTCGTGGTAAATAAATGACTACAGGGTCAAGCCAGGAACACCCGTACCTGATGCAGGCGTTCGTCATTCTGTAAAGTAATAGTATTCCCGTTTAACTGGGATACACCATCCACCGCTATCAAACTGATTCCTCGCTCCACACCGTTCGGGTTTTCAATAGTGATTTCATAACGGGTATTTTCGTGCTGATAAAAAATGCGGTAACTGCGCCATGTTTTGGGAATACACGGATCAATAACCATTTTACCAGCGCAAATCTGTAAGCCCAGTATCCATTCCACTCCGGCACGGTAAAACCACCCGGAAGCGCCGGTGAACCAAGTCCAACCACCCCGCCGTAAATGCGGCGGTTCGGCATAGATATCCGCTGCCAGCACATACGGCTCAACTTTTAGGCATAAACGCCGGTGCGGGTCCCTGCGATTAATCGGATTCAGCATACGTAGCAGTTCCATCACTTGATCACCTTCACCCAGCAAAGAGAAGGCGATAACCGACCAGATCGCCGCATGCGTATATTGCCCCCCATTCTCACGTACGCCAGGCGGGTAGCTTTTGATATAACCCGGATCGCGTTCGGTCTTGTTAAAAGGCGGGATAAACAGCAACACCAAATCGCCGTAGCGAACCAGATATTCACGTACCGAATTCATTGCTTGCTGCGCCCGTTCAGGGTCTGCTGCACCGGAAATGACCGACCAACTCTGGGCAATCGAATCAATACGGCATTCGACGTTGGCAGCAGAACCCAAAGCACTGCCGTCATCGAAATCAGCGCGGCGATACCATGCCCCGTCCCAGCCTTCCGCTTCCACCGCAACCTTTAATTGCTCGGCTTGTTCGCGCCAACGCAAGGCTCTCTCGGTTTCTCCCCGCACCGCCGCCAACGCTGCAAATTCAGACACCCTGATCTCTACTCAAAGCGTCTATTCAGTAGTATTAATAAAATATTATAAAAATTAAACAGATACCATTATAAGACA
>JBAXXH010000107.1:0-12497 GCA_037127995.1 Methylococcaceae bacterium
TTATGACAAAGATACCCACCGTCGGCTTTATTAGTTTGGGCTGCCCGAAAGCGCTAGTTGATAGCGAAAGAATTTTAACCCAGCTTCGTTCAGAGGGATATGACATATCACCGACTTACCAGAATGCTGATTTGGTGATTGTTAATACCTGCGGATTTATAGATGCGGCGGTGGAAGAATCATTGGACAGTATTGGTGAAGCCTTGGCCAAAAACGGCAAGGTAATCGTTACCGGCTGCCTGGGTGCCAGGGAAGATGAAATCAGGGCGCGTCATCCACAGGTTTTAAAAGTGACGGGTGCGCATGCCTTAAATGAAGTTGTGGCTTCTGTACACGAACATTTACCCCCTCGACATGATCCCTTTACAAGTCTTTTGCCGCCACAAGGGATAAAACTAACGCCGAATCATTATGCCTATTTAAAAATATCGGAAGGCTGTAATCATCACTGCACGTTTTGCATTATTCCGTCAATGCGCGGTGATTTGGTCAGTCGACCGGTTGATGATGTTTTGTGGGAAGCCGAACGCCTGGCGAAGGCAGGGGTTAAAGAGTTATTGGTCGTTTCCCAAGATACCAGTGCTTATGGCCTGGATTTAAAGTATCAAAGTCGTGACTGGAAAGGGCGCTCTGTTAAAACCCGCTTTTATGATTTAGCCGAAGCACTGGGTGATTTGGATATTTGGGTACGTATGCACTATGTTTATCCGTATCCTCATGTCGATGAAGTGATTCCATTAATGGCGGAAGGCAAAATATTGCCTTATCTGGATATTCCTTTTCAACATGCCAACAGCCGTATCCTTAAATTAATGAAGCGTCCTGCGGCCAGTCAAAATAATCTGGAACGCATTAAGGCGTGGCGGGAAATTTGTCCTGATATTACGCTACGGAGCACATTTATTGTCGGATTTCCGGGCGAAACAGAACAGGAATTTGAACAATTACTGCAATTTATGACGGAAGCGCAGCTCGATAGAGTGGGTTGCTTTCCTTATTCACCGGTAAAAGGAGCGGTTGCCAATGACTTGCCCGATTTGGTTCCTGAAGAAGTCAAACAAGAACGTTTGGAGCGTTTTATGGCGCATCAGGCCGAAATTAGTGCCGGGCTTTTACAGCAACGCATAGGCAGGATTGAAACGGTTCTGGTTGATGAAGTGGTAGAGGAGGGCGCAGTTGCCAGAAGCAAGGCCGATGCACCGGAAATTGACGGGCAGGTTTTTATTGATGGGGCGACCCGCCTTAAAGTCGGTGATTTTGTTGAGGTTGAGCTTGAAGAAGCCGATGACTATGACTTGTGGGGGCGTTTGGTATAGCGCTTTTGAGTATTAAGAGTAGCGTGATATAAACAAAAAGCCCAGCGGTAACGCCGGGCTTTTTGGTATTGCAGTTTAGCTTAACTTAACTTACAAAGAGATAGAACTTGAAACTTTTTGTTTTGATCCATCTGGATCGTCCATGCAGCCAGACAAACCAACAATAACTAATGCCAAAGCTAAAAGTGCTAAGATTTTTTTCATAAATATATCCTCCAAAAGGTTTTAAATTATTTTTATTGCGTGCCACTTAATAAAACAGCACGGGACAATTTATAACATGCCTAGAATGATGATGCAATACTAAACGTTCTTTAGTTCCCTGTAAAATTTATAAGGAATTGATATTTTCAGGTAAATCGAAGGAAATTAAATTATCATTCCACTTTACCGTACCGATAGTAGTCCATGGTGCCGAGAAGTTTTGATGCAATTGATCATGAACCCAGTAACTAGGTGCATTAATCCGTTTAAGTTTTATATGAAACACCGTCTTATCGAGATTTAGGCCCATTTTATGACCCCAGAAAGCCGTCACTTTCATAATAAATTTTTGTAAACGTGTATTGTTAATAGTCGGTGTAACAGCAATATTGGCCCACATGGAATGAACTCGACCCCAGTTTGGGGCAACTAAGCGCCCTTGTTCATTAACAAACGGCAGCCAGGTTTCCTTGCCATTTTGATCGGTGCAGGTAATCGCTAAAATACGGTCATAGCCGGCAAAATGATCGTGCAGGTAAAGCGCGTGTGGAGTAATGCCAAAAAAGGTCAGAGACACCATGATAAGCGCGTTACTGGCTTCGTTAATAGACGCGCTGAGAGCGTTGTTGCTGGTGGGTATATGCAGTCGGTAAACAAGCCCGTAATGAAGTGTACTGTTTAATTGTAAAATCAGTAAAGCAATAAGTATTTTTGCAAGCTTTCTGGAAAAAGCTTTGGGTTTTTGAGTTGCAAAACTTTCAAAAACTTGATGGTATAAATTATTGTTGACCAGTTTGGTCGATACAAGGCATTCAGACGTACAAGGAATGCGGATACGGGAGTCTGCAATAGCGCGGTACTTTATTACTGCCAAGGTATAAATTCCCGGTAAACTTAAGGCAAGTCCTACGGGATATAAATAACGCATTTTTTTCAGTATTTGAATATAGGTGTCAACGCCTGAATAAACGCGATTTAAGTTGTCCAGCGCATATAAATCCAGTAACAGGGTTTCGGGGCTTAGTGCAGCCATTGCCGGGTAGTGTGCTGCATGATCTTGGGCATTTTTAAAATCTATGCAATTAAACAGATCAAAATGATTAAGAATAAGAACGGTGCGATTACATAGCGGGCATTGTTTGTCAAAGAAGACGGTGAGTGCTGGCTGTCTGGCTGACAGCATCGTACCGATGGCTCTCCACCAGCTAAAGGGAACGAGTAGTATATAAAATATCAGCATTCCCAGGCCAAAAGGATAGATATTTAAAGACAGGGTTATACCCAGATGCAGTCCCAAGCCGACTACTAAATAAACGCTGCGCAAGCGGCGATTTGAAAAAAAGAATAAAAAGGTAAATTGAAAAACCAGTACGGTATAGCCAATGGTTTTTTGAAGTAGTTCGTTATTCAGCAACAACGACATATCGATGGCTGAAACGTAATAAGGTTGTGTTGATGGTAACCACGAACCCAAGCCGTTACGCCAGTGTTCAGCAAACAGTTTGTGGACAGCCGAGTCGAAATAGAGAAAACCCAGGCAAATTAAAACGGGTAAGTAGTAAGCAAGACCGGTAACGGTTGGTTTGGGATAAGACAGGTAATGCGTAAAAGGCTTGCTGAGTTTGTATCTAAGCGTGTCTAAAGAAAACGCACGGTCTCCGGGCATAAATAGCAGGAAAAACCCGGCTCCAGTCATGAATGAATCAAATCCCCCATCAAAATCACGTTGCATGGTGGTGAAATTAACGAAGACAATCCAGAAAATATAATTACAAATAACGGCAAATTGATAGCGATAGCCAACAATGATAAAACCGGCAATAATTCCCCAAAGGCACAAAAAAAAAGGAATCATGGGAAATTCAACGTCTATGTAGGGGATAGGGTCGAAAATTAAGTGGTTGAAATACAGCAGGAAGATAATTTCCTGTAAAGTGACCAAGCCATAAAAAAGCCGGAATAAGCCAATACCGGTTGCGGGTGCCGGTTTAGATTGAAGCGCAAGGATTTTGGTTATTATAAATTTATACATTTAAATATTACATTATTAAAAATGTGTAAATTATAATACAGACGTGAGGGGGAGGTGGTGAAATCTTCAGAAAAAAATAAGGCCGCTAACCAATCACAAGGAATGGTTAGCGGCCTAGGTATAACCGAAACCGGTTAGCTACGCTTATTTTTCGTCGTCTGGATGCTCAGCAAATACCCATTTCAACAGGGCATATACAGCAGCTACAACCACAACAGCGCCAACCATTCCAGCTGGTGTTTTTAATGTTTCAGTTAGATCTAAAATAAATCCCATGTATGTGTCCCCTACCTAATAATTTTTGTTTGAGAAATTGCTAACTTGAAGCAAGCAGAAGTTGCATCATACTTTACGCAAAATTAATGTCAAGGCTTATTGTAAAAAACCCTTGAGAAATGTAAGGAAAAAGAATATTCCCGACTATTGTTGTTAAAGCTCGATAACTGATGTGGTATAGTTTCAACTCTGTTTTTGAAGTTGATTGACTAGGGGCAATAACAATTATGAAAAAATACGTTAAGATATTACCTATGGCAGCGCTTTTTCTTGCTTTTTCGGCCACTGCTGCTGAGGTTGAACTAAAAGATAACTCTGAAATTCTGGGAAAATGGAAGCTCTATGCTGAAGCGACCAAGATAGATGGCGAGCAGAAGGCCGTTACCATTGAATGGGATTTTAAAGATAATGGCATTTTAAAACAAACAGCGACCGATTCAGTGGGTCGAACCAAAGAAATGAAAATAGACATTAAATACGCTATCGAGAATGGCGATATTAAAAAGCAGACAAAACCCGGGCAAGAAAAGTATGAGTCATGCAGTGTCGTTGAAAAAGAAGGCTCTAAAATGATTCTGAAGTGTCCGTTTTTGTACTATTTTCTAACAAAAATATAATTAATTATAATATAAAAAGGGGTATAAATTATGATAAGCGGTATGGTAATGGTTTTTGTAGCAATCTGGATTTATCAGTCAGCCATGAAGGCAAAATCGGGAAATGTAATGATATGGGTTGCGGGTGGCGCGGCTTTATTTTTTGTGCTGGTATTTTTATTGCAGTATATTAATATCAACATCTTGGAGTCACTTAGAGCCAGTGAAGGCGGCGCAAGTTACGAGGCAATTCAGGGGGCTGACAGAAAAAATGAAGGCGACTTTACCGGTTTTTCCGGGATACTCAAGTCGCTTTATGAAGAGCTGTCACCCTCTATTATCAGTTTTGTTGTGATTGCATTTTTGCGTCTTAAATTGATCACTAAAGAAAGTTTATCCGCAGCCAATTTATTCAGTGGTCTCAAAGAGATGTTTGGAAATATAAAGCAAAGCTTCAAATCACCAGAATAATAAAAAAATAAGCTTTTGTAAAAAAGCCCAAGTAATGCTTGGGCTTTTTTTATTGCTCTTTTTTGTCTTTAACGCTGCGTAACCGCGTTAAAGAGACAAAAACATCTATACGATAGTGGATACAAGAAAAATAAGGGCACCAACAAATATAACCGTAAAAATTAATCCTGCAATAACAAAAGTTGAAAGCGATCCACTTTCAAAGTCTTTTTTTCTGTTTTTCTCACTTTGTATACCGACAAAAGCAGCTAGAACACTTTTAAATACTTGAGTGATTTTGAGTTTTGACATGCTAATCTCCTAATATAGTGACAAAAATAATAGTGCTAGCACGCTTTTTAAGCAATGATTATATTCAAGCAACATAACTACCCGTGGCACAATCGATGAACAAAACAGAATTACTAAAACAATGCATGTCCCAAAGAATCTTGTTTCTTGATGGGGCTATGGGTACGATGATCCAAAGCTACAAACTGGAAGAAAGGGATTATCGGGGCGAGCGTTTCGCCCAGTGGGATGTTGATCTTAAAGGCAATAATGATTTATTGTCATTAACGCAACCTGATATTATCAAAGCCATTCACGCGGCTTATTTTGAAGCGGGCTCTGATATAGTTGAGACCAACACCTTCAACTCAACCAGCATTGCCATGGCTGATTACAGAATGGAATCGTTAGCCTACGATATTAACCTTGAGTCGGCACGTTTAGCCAAACAGGCAGCCGATGAATACACCCAAAAAACACCCGATAAACCGCGCTTTGTTGCCGGCGTCTTGGGGCCTACCAATCGTACGGCTTCAATGTCCCCCGATGTCAATGATCCCGGCTTTAGAAATATTTCTTTTGACCAATTGGTTGTTGCCTACACAGAAGCCGCGAGTGGCCTGATTGATGGCGGCGCAGATATTATATTGATTGAAACCGTTTTTGATACGCTAAATGCGAAGGCCGCCATTTTTGCAATTGAAAATTATTTTGAACAAATCGGCTACAAATTACCGGTCATGATTTCCGGCACCATTACTGACGCATCAGGCAGAACGCTGTCAGGACAAACCGTTGCAGCTTTTTGGAATTCATTAAAACATGTGGCCCCCCTCTCTTTCGGTTTCAACTGCGCCTTGGGCGCAACCGAACTGCGCCAATACATTGCTGAATTATCGAGCATTGCTGATACCTATGTTTCCGCTCATCCCAATGCCGGCTTGCCTAATGAGTTTGGTGAATATGATGAGACACCCGAACAAATGGCAAATGAATTGGCGGATTGGGCACGTAGCGGCTATTTGAATATTATTGGCGGCTGTTGCGGTACTTCACCGGCCACCATTAAAGCCATCGTTGATGCCGTGCAAAGGCATCCGCCACGCATGATTCCCGAGATTGAAAAAAAATGTCGGCTGGCGGGTCTTGAACCTATGTCTATTGGCCCGGACAGCCTGTTTGTTAATGTTGGCGAACGGACCAATGTAACCGGTTCCGCTGCGTTTAAGCGGTTGATTATCGAAGGTGATTTTGAAACCGCGTTGGACGTTGCCAAACAGCAGGTTGAGAATGGTGCGCAGATTATCGACATCAACATGGACGAGGGTATGTTGGAGTCCAAAGAAGCGATGGTGCGGTTTTTGATGCTGATTGCCTCTGAGCCGGATATCGCCAAAGTGCCGATTATGCTGGATTCTTCTAAATGGGATATTTTGGAAGCGGGTCTTAAATGTATCCAAGGCAAAGGTGTGGTGAATTCCATTTCGCTTAAAGAAGGTGAGGCCGCTTTTATCAAACACGCCAAACTCGTGCGTCGTTATGGCGCGGCAGTGATCGTCATGGCCTTTGATGAAGAAGGACAGGCAGATACCAAAGCCAGAAAAATCGAAATATGTCAGCGGGCTTATAAAATCCTGACAGAGCAGGTCGATTTTCCGCCTGAAGATATTATTTTTGATCCCAATATTTTCGCCATTGCCACCGGTATTGACGAACACAACAATTACGGCCTGGATTTTATTGAAGCCACGTACGAGATTAAACGAACCTTACCTTACGCGCTGATTTCCGGCGGGGTGTCCAACGTGTCCTTTTCGTTTCGCGGTAATAATCCGGTGCGCGAAGCCATCCATGCAGTGTTTTTATACCACGCCATTAAGGCCGGTATGTCGATGGGGATTGTTAACGCCGGTCAGTTGGCCATTTATGCTGATATACCCGAAGATTTGCGTAATGCCGTTGAAGATGTTGTATTAAATCGCCACGATGGCAGCGGCACCGACAAGTTACTTGAGCTGGCTGCAAAATACCGGGGCGACGGCAGTAGCAGTGAAGTCAAACAGGAAAATCTGGAATGGCGTGAGTGGCCGGTCAGTAAACGTTTGGAACACGCGCTGGTTAAAGGCATTACCGATTACATTGATGAAGATACCGAACAGGCAAGACAGGAAGCCGAAAGACCCTTGCATGTCATCGAAGGGGCGCTAATGGATGGCATGAATGTCGTCGGAGATTTATTTGGCGAAGGTAAAATGTTCTTGCCCCAAGTGGTTAAATCAGCACGGGTCATGAAAAAAGCCGTCGCTTATTTGATGCCTTTTATGGAAGCCGACAAAGCCGGAAACGAGCGGCAAACCAACGGTAAAATCCTTATGGCGACCGTAAAAGGCGACGTGCATGATATCGGTAAAAATATCGTTGCCGTTGTATTGCAATGCAATAACTATGAGGTGATTGATTTAGGCGTTATGGTGCCGGCAGAAAAGATTTTGCAAACAGCACGTCTGGAACACGTCGATATTATTGGTTTAAGCGGCTTGATTACGCCATCCCTTGATGAAATGGTGCATGTCGCTAAAGAAATGCAGCGGCAAGGTTTTACCATTCCGTTAATGATTGGCGGAGCCACTACATCAAGAGCGCATACCGCAGTAAAAATTGAACCGCATTATCAAGGCCCAACGATTTATGTTACCGATGCGTCACGCGGTGTCGGCGTGGCCAGTAATTTGTTGAGCGCCGAGTTAAAGTCTGAGTTTATTAAAAGCGTGCATGATGAATACGAAGAAGTCAGGGAGCGGCACAAAGGCCGTGAAGCGAAAACCAAACAACACTCACTTGAAGATGCCAGACGTAACAAGTTTAACTGGGGACGTTACGAACCCGTTAAACCGTCATTTTTAGGTATCAAGGTTCTGGAGCGTTTCCCACTGGAAACGCTGGCATGGTACATCGACTGGACCCCGTTTTTTCAAACTTGGGAAATGGCCGGTAGTTATCCAAAAATACTCGATGATGAAGTGGTCGGTGTTGAAGCCAGACAGTTGTTTGAAGAAGCGCAAGTGATGCTGAAAAAAATCATCAACGAACAATGGTTAACCGCAAGAGCCGTGGTCGGTTTTTTTCCGGCCAACAGCGACGGTGATGATGTGATTGTTTACACCGATGATACTCGCAAGACAAAGCTGGAAACTTTGCACCATTTGCGTCAGCAAAATATTAAAGCGCCGGGGCGACCCAATTATTGTTTGTCTGATTTCATTGCCCCCAAAGCCAGTGGTAAAGCCGATTATATCGGTGCTTTTGCAGTCACGACCGGCATTGGTATCGAAGAAAAGTTACAGCAATTTGAGCAAGATCACGATGATTACAGCTCGATTATGCTCAAAGCACTGGCGGACAGATTGGCCGAAGCGTTTGCAGAATATATGCATCAAGTGGTCAGGAAAAACTATTGGGGTTATGCCGAAGAGGAAACCTATAACCCGGACCAATTAATAAACGAAGCTTATCAAGGCATACGTCCGGCACCGGGTTACCCTGCTTGTCCTGATCATACCGAGAAAGGCAAATTGTTTGACTTGCTTAAAGTAACCGAAAATACCGGCATAGAACTCACCGAAAGTTATGCCATGTATCCGGCATCGGCCGTCAGTGGCTGGTATTTTTCTCATCCTGATTCGCAGTATTTTAATGTCGGAAAAATAGATAAAGACCAATTGCAGGATTACGCCCAACGTAAAAATATCGCCGAAGAAGTAGCTGAACGCTGGTTGGCTGCACATTTACATCATTAAGGGAAAACCCATGTCATTACCACAAAAAGCAAGCTATTCACTGGAGCGATTTATGTATGCCAGTCGTTGGCTGCTGGCACCGATATACATGGGCTTAAGCCTCACCTTGGTGGCGCTTTTTATAAAGTTTTTTCAAGAACTTTATCATTTTATTCCGTTTATCCTGGAGCTTGACGAGTCGCAGCTAGTGTTAAAGTTGCTGTCATTAATTGACCTTACCCTGGTTGGCAACTTGATTGTTATTGTGATGTTCAGCGGTTATGAAAACTTTGTGTCACGCCTGAATATTAACGAGGAAACAGAGAAGCTTGATTGGCTGGGCACCCATGATTATGGGTCATTAAAGATGAAAGTGGCGGCGTCTATCGTAGCCATATCATCCATCCATTTGCTAAAAATATTCATGAATATTGAGACCGTTCATAATGACAAAATCATGTGGTTTGCACTTGTCCATTTGACGTTTGTCATCTCGGCCCTGTTAATGGGTTACCTTGATAAAGTCACCAAACATTAATGCTTCAGTTACTGCTTTTGGGGACATCCGGTTGCCATCTTTGTGAACAAGCAGAACAAATTATTAATGCTTGCTTGCCGGATAATCTTGGCATCACGATTGAAATTATAGATATTGCCGAGCAAGAACAATGGCAAGAAAACTTTGCAATACGCATCCCTGTTTTATACCATCCGGAAACCCAAAAAGAGCTGGCCTGGCCCTTTGATAAAGCGGGTGTTAAAGAATTTATCAAGGCGTTGCGAACTTAAAAAACGAATAGTAAACGTTTGATTTTTGAAAAACCAACCATCCAACAATAACAACATAAAGCCCGAAACCTGAAGGAACACGTAAAGTATTGTAATGAATACACAAGAACTTAAAAAGCTGGAAAACGATCTGTGGAATGCCGCCAATCAATTGCGTCAGGGTGCAGGATTAAAAGCCACTGAATATGCCTCGCCTATTTTGGGGCTTATTTTCCTGAAATTCGCCGACATCAAATATCGGCAATTTGAAGACGCCATCAAACAGGCGTTTATCAGTAAGCAAGGCTCTCGCATTGAGCAAACAGAAAAGGAAATTGCAATTACGACATGTGGATTTTATCTTCCTGAGCATGCCCGTTATAGCTATCTTCGTGACTTACCAGACACGACCGATCATGCGGAAAAAGTTAAAGAAGCGATGCAGGCCATTGAGGCGTGATTGGATCGTGAAGACTTTAAAAACGTCCTGCCTCAGGATGAGTATTTTAAAATCACTCAGTCCGATAATACCCTGCTAAAGACTCTGCTGAAAATATTTGATGATATTCCTGACGATGCAACCGGTGATATTCTGGGCAAAATCTACGAATACTTTCTTGGCAAATTTGCGTTATCCGAAGGTCAAGGCGGCGGTGAATTTTTCACGCCAACGTCTGTTGTAAAATACATGGTCGAAGTCATCGAGCCTTATCATGGCAAATTATTCGATCCGGCTTGTGGATCAGCGGGTATGTTTGTGCAATCGGCGCAATTTATCGAACGCCATTAAGCCCGCTATGGCGATCAGAGCAAAGCCATTTATGTAACCGGACAGGATAAAACCATTGAAACCGTAAAGCTGGCGAAAATGAACTCGCTGATAAACGGTTTAAAAGGCGAAATAAAAGAAGCCAACACCTTCACCGACGACCTGGATTGTGTCGGGCAATACGATTATGTCAAGGCTAACCCGCCGTTTAATATCAAAGATGTCAAACTCGACATCGTCAAAAATAAGCCTTATTTCAACGAATACGGCATCCCGCAAAATAAAAGCAAAAGTACCGGCGCTAAAAAAGAAGACAAAGACACCATTCCTGATGCCAATTATTTATGGATTAACCTGTTCGCCACTTCGTTAAATGAGTCTGGCCGTGCCGCCTTGTCATGCCTAACTCGGCATCGGATGCGCGGCACTCGGAACAAGAAATTCGGATCCGTCTGCTCGAAAATGGCTTAATCAGCCAAATGAACAGTTTACCGTCCAACCTGTTTTACACCGTGACTTTACCGGCGGCGTTATAGTTTTTCGACAAGGCCAAAGCTACCCGACAAGATACTCGCGTATTATTTGTTGATGCGCGTAACGTATTTCGGCAGATTGATCGCGCCCATCGTGAACTAACCGATGAACAAGTCCAAAATTTAGGGCTGATCAGCCGTTTACAGCAAGGCCAAAGTGAACGTTATCTGGAATTGATTAATGACTATCTACAGCAAACGCAACTGACTTTGCCGCTCATTAAACAAAACTATCAAGCACTTTGCCAGGCTCTGAACGACTACATTGCAAATCTAAATGACTGGGCGCAACAACAAGATTGGCAAGAAGAACACCAACAATTAATCGCAGAATTTGACTTTACCAACCTGCGTGACAGTTTTACCGTTCCAGCAATTGAACAACTGAGTCTGGCTGAACAACAAGCATTAACAGCCTTGGCAGATTATCAAAATACCGAGTGTAGCAATGCCGGTCAAAAACACGTTGTTGCCCAATGTCACGAACTGATTGAACAAACCCGTACCGTTAAAAAAGCACTGGATAAAAGCTATCGGAAATTAGAAAAACTCTATAAATTCGCCGACAAGCAATTAAAAAGTAAAGATGACAAGTTCTGGAAAGATAACAAGTTACGCGATTTTAAAAAAATCAGTGACTTGCTGGATGACTTTCATGAAGTCAATAATCCGGCAATGCCGTTGGAATTTAAAGTCATCGAAAAATCGGCGGCATACTGGCTGCATCAAATTGAGTGGCTACAGGAACGTTTTCCCGATGCCGTTTATGAAGATGTCATCGGTTTATGTAAATTGGCGACGTTAGATGAAATCAAGGAGCAGGATTATTCACTCAATCCCGGACGTTATGTTGGCGTAGTGATAGAAGAAGACGGCATGACCGAGGAAGAATTTGGAGAAGAGATTTTGATGTTGCATCAACGCCTGCAAGGTCTTGATACCAAATCATTAGGGTTACAACAGCAGAATAATGCTAATCTCAGTAGTTTTATAGATAATTGACTTGCTGTTATTAGCGCATGTTTCAATAATGCCGCAGACAGAGAGCATAACTTAGTAAGCCTCATAACATCATGAAGCAAGGAATTTAAAATGCACTTAACTATTGATATATCGGATGATTTTTTAATTACGTTAAAAGAACAACAGGAAGAATTTATAAAAACCATGCTTTTTCATCATGCCTTAATGCTTTATCGAAAAAACAAACTGAGCTTGGGAAAAGCGGCAGAATTAGCCGGTTATGACCGATTGGGTTTTATTCAAAAACTGCAAGTTGAAAATGAAGTGATTTTTAATTATGAAACGGATTTAGTCAATGAAATGGTTAGTAACGTAGGAAAAACCCTGGCATTAATGGAAAATAATCAATGAAGCTGTGGGGTTTTTATCCTGCCAGTCTTGAGAGGGATACCATCCCTTAAAGTGATGGTAATTATTCAGTCCCCCTCACGTCAAAAACCTAAAAAGTTGGTTAAAAAAGCGC
>JBAXXH010000108.1:0-12473 GCA_037127995.1 Methylococcaceae bacterium
TATAAAAAAAGCTGGGACTGCTGCCTGTTTTTTAGGGCTTGCAGGATTTAGGTAATATATATTGTAGCGTTATTTCTTATATAAAATAGTCGTTTCACTAAAAAACATATAACAAATAATTTCTCAAGCGCAAAAAATAGGGGGCAAGTCTTTCATTATCATATTTTAATGAGTCAAAGTGGCGTAGTTGGGTTGCATCTTTTCGCAACCCAACACATTCGTGCGGAAATGTTGGGTTAACGATAAAGCTGTTAACCCAACCTACATGACTTGCTAATCATCAAACAAGATAGCGTCAAGCAGTTTAAATGTCTGTTTTGATTCGCATGCGATAGAAAGAACGCCACACGAACACGACGGCCACCGCAAAGAACAAGGCGGCCAGTGATAGACGCAATGTCATTAGGTGTTTCATGCTGAGGGCAAGTTCCACTGCCAGCACGCCGAACAGGGTGGTGAACTTGATGATTGGATTCATCGCGACCGACGAGGTGTCTTTGAAAGGGTCGCCTACGGTATCACCCACAATGGTGGCAGCGTGCAGGTCGGTGCCTTTTTCGTGGAGTTCGGTTTCGACAATTTTCTTGGCGTTATCCCAGGCACCGCCGGCGTTCGCCATAAAAATCGCTTGGTACAAACCGAAAATGGAGATTGAAACCAGGTAGCCGATGAAGAAGAACTCGTTTAGGAATGCAAAAGCGAGCGTCGTAAAGAACACCGTCATAAAGATGTTGAACATTCCTTTTTGTGCGTAATGGGTGCAAATTTCAACGACACGTTTGGAATCGGCGACCGATGCTTGGGTCGCATCGGCATCGAGCTTGATGTGCTTCTTGATAAATTCTACGGCCCGATAAGCCCCCGTCGAAACGGCTTGCATTGAGGCACCCGTAAACCAGTAAATGATCGCGCCGCCAGCGATAAGTCCAAGCAAAAAGAGTGGATTGAGCAGCGAAAAATTGTAGCCGGCGGTCAGCAATAAGGCGTTGATTTGTTCGATGCTTAATTGACCCGCCGAGCCCTCGCCCTTGGCGATCAGCAATATAATCGAGAAGATAAGCGTTGTCGCGCCGACGACGGCGGTACCGATCAAAACCGGCTTGGCTGATGCCTTAAAGGTGTTGCCCGTGCCGTCATTTTCTTCGAGCAGGTTTTTGGCCTTTTCGAAGTGCGGTTCAAAGCCGAATTCCTTCTTGATTTCTGCCTTGATGTTAGGGAGCGACTCTATCATGGATAACTCGTAAACGGACTGGGCGTTGTCGGTGACCGGGCCATAGGAATCGACGGCTATGGTCACAGGGCCCATGCCGAGGAATCCGAAGGCAACCAGACCAAAAGCAAATACGGCTTCGGACGCCATGACAGTACCTAAGCCCATTCCGGAAACAAACCAGGCACCGCCCATCAAACCGATGATGGCCAAGCCAATCCAGTAAGCAGAGAAGTTACCGGCGACCAGACCTGCCAGGATGTTCAGCGAAGCACCGCCTTCACGTGATGCCGTGACGACTTCCTGGACATGTATCGACTTGGTTGAGGTGAATACTTTTACGAGTTCCGGGATGATGGCACCGGCCAGTGTGCCGCAGCTGATGATAGTCGAAAGCTGCCACCACAGACTGGGGTTGCCGCCGAGTTCAGGAATCATGGCATACGAGATTGTATAGGTCATGATGATCGATAGCAGCGAAGTTAGCCAGACCAAATTAGTAAGTGGCTGCTCAAAGTCAAACTGCATCGCTTTGCCCCATATTGCTTTCGAGATAAGCCCGTTCAGGCAATAGGAGCCGACTGACGTGACAATCATGACAATACGCATGGCAAAAATCCAGATGAGCAGGTCAACCTGAACTTTCGGATCGGCAACGGCAAGCAATATAAAGGTAATGAGCGCGACGCCGGTGACGCCGTAGGTTTCAAAACCATCAGCGGTCGGGCCGACCGAATCGCCGGCGTTGTCGCCGGTGCAATCGGCGATAACGCCTGGGTTACGTGCATCGTCTTCCTCGATCTTGAAGAAAATTTTCATGAGGTCGGCACCGATGTCGGCGATTTTGGTAAAAATGCCGCCCGCCACACGCAGAGCCGCCGCACCGAGAGATTCACCGATGGCGAAACCGATAAAGCACACGCCGGCCAGACGGCCCGGGATAAACAACAGAATGGCAAGCATGATAATAAGTTCGATTGCAATCAAGACCGTTCCGATACTGATGCCGGCCTTGAGCGGGATCGCACTGGTCGCATAAGGCATACCTCGCAGGCTTGCAAACGCCGTGCGTGAGTTGGCGAAGGTGTTGATGCGGATACCAAACCACGCAACGCTATAACTACCAGCGATGCCGATCAGGCTGAACACCAAGATAATCGCGAGGTTGATCATGGCTTCAGCGCCTTCGCCGATAGGCTTTAACCAGCCGAAGTACACGCTGATGACAACGGCGATAAAGACCCACAGCAGCATGATGAACTTGCCTTGGGTATGCAGGTAGGTTTTGCAGGTTTCATAGATTAGTTCCGAAATATCGCGCATGGACTGATGTACGGGCAAGTTCTTGAGCCCGTTGAAGACCCACAAGCCAAATATCATGCCTAATAGGCAAATCACGAGGCCGACCATAAGCAGCATCCGACCATTCATGCCCAGATAAATGCCTTGGCTTAAATCCGGAACTACTATATTGGCTTCGCCCGCCAACGCGATGCCGGGCGTAATCAACACCAGTGCAAAAATGGCAAAGGAAGTCAGTCGTTGTTGGGCAAAGCGCCACAATATACAGGTTAGTTTTTGCATTGAGAGCCTACGATTAAGATAATTTGATGGGTTATTTTGGTATGGCCATTGACTAATGGTCAACCCTTTCAATGATAAAAAACTCTGTTACAGGTCTTGCGAGCAGTCGGCAAGGCTGCCAATCTTGGCAGGTGAAAGCCTTTCTACCGTCAGTTGCCCGCTACAGAGTATAGTGTTAGAAATGTATTTTATCCAGCAGCAACGGCGGGATGCTCTTAATTAGCTAACCAACTCTCGCAGTCAGCGGATTTTGTGGGTTGAACGGGGTTACTATGTAATTGGTTCTTTAGTGTCAACTTAAAACACCATTTTCTGTTATCATAGTCAATTAAATGACGGCAGTTCGCCGCCAATAGCGTTTGATATAAAAGAGTCCTTGTGAATACTGCTGAATTTTCTTCCTTACCGTTAAAACCCGCCCTGCTTGAAAACATTGAATCCTTGGGTTATACCCATTTAACCCCTATCCAGGCTGAAAGTTTGCCGCATATTCTGGAGGGCAGGGATGTCATTGCCCAGGCTAAAACCGGCAGTGGTAAAACGGCTGCATTTGGTATTGGTTTATTATCCCGACTGGATTTAACCAGTTTTAGGGTTCAGGCTTTGGTGGTCTGTCCAACCCGTGAGCTGGCTGATCAAGTGTCTAAGGAAATTCGCAGACTGGCGCGTTTTACCCAAAACATTAAAGTGTTGTCTTTGTGTGGTGGCGTACCGTTTGGGCCACAGGTGGGTTCTCTGGAACATGGTGTGCATGTTGTGGTGGGTACGCCGGGGCGTTTGCAAGAGCATTTGCGTAAACGCAGTTTGCGTTTAAGTAACCTAAAAGTGCTGGTGTTGGATGAGGCCGACCGTATGTTGGATATGGGTTTTGAAGAGATTATTACCGAGGTGATTTCTTATGCACCCACGCACCGGCAAACCTTGCTGTTTTCAGCGACTTATGCCGATCCTATCCGTGAAATCAGTCAGAAGTTTCAATATAAGCCGGTGTCAGTGAGCATTGACAGCAGTCATCATGAGAGTGTTATTGAGCAACGTTTTTATCAAATAGAAAAGTCTCAACGGATAAACGCGTTGGGCTATCTGTTAGCGTATCATCGGCCTGAATCGACGGTGGTATTTTGTAATACCAAAAGAGAGTGTCAGGATATAGCAAGTGCCTTGGAGAATAGCGGTTTTTCTGTTCAGGCGCTGCATGGCGATCTGGATCAAAAGCATCGCGACCAAGTGTTGGTACGTTTTTCCAACAAAAGCTGTTCAATTCTCGTCGCTACCGATGTGGCTGCACGCGGACTGGATATTAAAGAGCTGCAAGCGGTCATTAATTATGATTTGCCGTGGGATCCCGAGATTTATGTGCACCGAATCGGGCGTACCGGTCGTGCAGGAAAAAAAGGCTTGGCACTGAGCTTATGCACGGAACAGGAATTAAACCGGGTTAAATCCATTGAAGAGTATCAATCCATTGCTGCCAAGTGGGAAGAGATTGCACCTTTTCAGATGAGTTATGAACACCGGTTTGAGCCGCCGATGGTAACGTTGTGGATAGATGGAGGCCGTAAGGATAAAGTGCGTCCGGGCGATATTTTGGGTGCATTAACAGGTGATGCAGGGATTGAGGGCAGTGAAGTCGGAAAAATCGATATTTTTGATGTGCATGCTTATGTCGCCATCAAGCAAAATAGTGTTGATGAAGCCTTGGCTTGTTTACAAAACGGAAAAATAAAGGGTCGCAACTTTATGGTTCGTAAGTCTAAATGGGGGTAAGCGGTTACCCGGTTTAGTGGGGACAAAAACCGGTATTAGACCTTGCAGATATTAAGTCAGTAATCGTTTAAATCGGCACATAGAATCGTCGTTACTTTAAGTATTGAGCTTTTATTGTAATTCGCGGTGACGAACAATAACATTAACGATGGGGCTTTTAAAGTGGTTGATTAATGCGTCAGCCAAATAAACGGAACGATGTTGCCCGCCTGTGCAGCCTATCGCAACAGTCAGATAACTACGGCCTTCAGCCTCAAAACGGGGTATCCATTTTTCAAGAAACGTCGTAATATCCTCAAAAAATTCACTGACCAAGGGTTGTTCTTTAAGAAAATCGGCTACCGGTTTATCTTTTCCGGTTAAGGGCCGTAATTCTGGAATCCAGAAAGGATTGGGCAGGCTTCGCGCATCAAAAACAAAGTCGGCATCCAGTGGTACGCCATGTTTAAAGCCAAATGATTGGAATTGCAATGAGATATGTCTAAAATCACGTTCGCCTATCTGATCCCTGATAAGTTCACGTAACTGATGATAATGAGTTCGACTGGTATCTATAACGACATTTGCATGTTTGGCAATCGGGGTGAGCATTTCCTTTTCAATTTTTAGCGCTTCCCTTAAAGGTATATTAAAATCGGTCAGCGGATGCCTTCGGCGCGTTTCGCTGTAACGTTTTAATAAGGTAGATTCTTCCGCCTGCATAAATATGATTTCACAATCAATGCCTTTATCGCGGATTAATTTTAAGCTTTCGGAAAAATTTGCCAGACTTTCAAATTGATTTCTGGCATCAATGCCAATGGCTGTTTTGGCATAAGTTTTCTTATCCGCCAACATGACATGATTGATAAAATTTTGCAGCAAGGTCAACGGGAGATTATCGATACAATAATAACCGCAATCTTCCAGGGTATCGAGGGCAATACTTTTACCCGAACCAGACAGGGCACTGACAATTAATAGTTTCATAAGCGACAGGTTAAAGGTGTAAGGTTAAGTTATTCTACCTTGCACCGTTAACCTTGTACCTGTTTTATCTATGACTTCCTGTTTTTTCTTTATGTTTGGTAATTTGACGCTCTAATTTGACTACCATCTCATCAATGGCTGCGTACATATCTTCCTGATGATCTTCGGCAAATAATTTTGCTCCGCTTAGTTGCAAGGTTGCTTCTGCTTTTTGAACTAATTTTTCTACGCTTAAAATAACGTGAACATCGGTAACATTGTCAAAATGACGGGCTAATTTTTCAAATTTGGCATCTATATGTGCTTTTAAAGCATCGGTTACTTCTAGATGGTGGCCTGTTACTATAACTTGCATGGAATAAACTCCTTTAATGGTAAATGATTGGTACTGCTTTTGGTGCTACAAAAGACGTTTTCGTTGACTTGATGATGAAATAAACATTGCTTCACGATATTTGGCAATGGTTCTTCTTGCAACGTTGATGCCTTTTGCTTGTAAAAAATCGGCAATTTTACTATCGCTTAAGGGTCTTGCTTGATTTTCATTGTCGATTAATTCTTTAATAAATGCTCTGATAGCGGTAGATGAGCATTCACCACCGCCTTCCGTTGAAACATGACTGGAAAAGAAATATTTAAATTCAATGATACCATTGGGTGTATGCATAAATTTATGGGTTGTCACTCTGGAAATAGTCGACTCGTGTAATTTAAGTTCTTCGGCAATATCTCTTAATACCATGGGTTTCATGGCAATGGATCCATGATCAAGAAAGCCTGTTTGTTTTTCCACGATACAGCGGGCAACCCGTAATAGGGTGTCGTTACGACTGTGAAGATTTTTGATAAACCATTTGGCTTCCTGTAAATGGTCTTTCATGCACACGTTATCTTTACTGTTATCCGCTCTTTTAATCAATGCTGAATAAAATGGATTGATACGCAGCTTGGGGGCAATATCCGGATTCAGGTTAACGTGCCATTGATCGTTGTGTTTGATGACATAAACATCGGGAATAACGTATTCTGAATTTGATTCCTGTATCTGCGCTCCCGGCTTGGGATCCAGGGTTCTAATCAGCGCGACAATCTCATCCAGTTGCCGCTCTGACACATCCAGTTTACGTATTAGCTTGGCTTGCTCATGAGTGGCCAGCAGTTTTAAATATCGGGTCACTACGAGCAATGCCTCTGCCCGATAATGCGTGGCTTCGGGCAGTTGTAGCAACTGTATCTTTAAACAATCACTTAAATCAATCGCTGCGACACCGGCGGGGTCAAATTGTTGCACTCTATGCAGGACGGCAAAAACTTCATCTAACTCAAGATCATCAAACTGACTTTGCAGACCCTCATAAATGTCCTCCGGGGTACTGCTCAGATAACCGTCTTCATTGACAGAATCAATAATTGCGATGGCAATCGCATGATCCCGCTCCGAAAACAAGGTTAATTCCAGTTGCCATAACAGGTGCTCCAGCAAGGTTGAGGCGTTGCTGCGCTGTGATTCAAATTCTACAGTTTCAGTATTGTCAATGCCCGGAGGCAAAGCACTCTCATAAATATCGTCCCATGACGAATCGATAGGCAGTTCATCCGGGATATTGGTTTGAGAGCCTTCGCTGGTCATTAAATCCGAATTTTCAGTCCTGGTTTCAGCGGTTGTAAGCGCTTCCTGGGGACTATTTTCTTCATCATTAATTTCCAGCATGATGTTCGATTCAAGAGCTTGCTGGATTTCCTGTTGTAAATCCAATGTCGACATCTGTAATAACCTGATCGCCTGCTGTAATTGCGGCGTCATGGTTAATTGTTGACCTAGCTGGAGATGTAAAGATTGTTTCATTCGATCATATAATTTTTTTAAGAACTTTAATTAAAGGCTAAAATTATTACCTAAATAAACTTTGCGCACTTCTTCATTGGCAACGATGGCTTCCGCGCCACCTTCTGCAATCACCTTACCTTCGTTTAGTATATACGCACGGTCACAAATTCCTAAGGTTTCTCTGACATTATGTTCAGTGATTAATATACCAATTCCGCGATCCTTCAAATGCTCTATGATTTTTTTTATATCTTCTACCGATATGGGATCAACACCGGCAAAAGGTTCATCCAGTAATATAAATTGAGGATTGGTCGCCAGTGCCCTGGCAATTTCAAGGCGCCGCCGTTCGCCACCCGACAGGCTCAAGGCCATTTGGTTGCGCAGATGGGTAATATGAAACTCCTCCAGTAATTCTTCAATGGTTAGTTCTATCTGTCCTGATGTTAAATGAGAACGAATTTGCAAAACGGCACGTAAGTTATCAGCAACACTTAATTTTCGAAAAACCGAGGGTTCCTGTGGCAAATAACCGATGCCGTGAGCCGCTCTTAAGTGCATCGGATAATGAGTCATATCCAGTGAGTCAAGGGTTATTTTACCCGCATCCGCTTTAATCAAGCCAACCATCATGTAAAAACTGGTGGTTTTTCCGGCACCATTAGGCCCCAATAAACCAACAACTTCCCGGGTATTAACATGCAATGATACGCCATCTACCACATTACGGTTATGGTAGGTTTTAATTAGCTGGTGTGCTGCTAGTGTCGCCATTGGTTAACCGGAAAAAGGTAAAAGAAAAAAACAGCGCCCTTGTCGTGTTCTATTTTCAGTCTGGTATCCCGTGTTTTTTATCGGGTACGCTATCATTTTTTTGTGGGCGTTGGCATTGGTTTTTCTGATGACTGTGGTTGTTGTTTTTTCTCGCTTGGTTTCAATATGACATGGACACGTTTGGTATCGGATGATTTTTCTCCCGCCTTAACCAGTGAGGTTTTAGTATCATATTCAATCAAGTTGCTGGAATAGGTTCCATTGCCTTGCCAAACGGTTGCATCATTGATCAAAATTAACAGGTTCTTTTTAGGATAAAACTCACCGGTCAACGCTTCACCGGTTATATCTTCGCCGCCTTCGCTAGGTGTTTGTTTAAATTTTGCTTTATTACCGGTAAACACCAATTTTTCGGCATCACCGTTTACAAAATAAACGACTAATTTATCAGAGTTGACATGAATACTGCCCTGAACCGAAATGACATTGCCGATATAGGTGCTGGTCGCTGTTGTATCATCATAAGTGGCGGTATTTGAATCAATGATTGTCGGTTGATCCGCATCACTTTCCAAAGCAAAAGCATTGAAACTGATGAGACTCAACAGTAATGCGCAACAGTAAAAGATGGCTTGTTTTTTATTTTGTTTCATATTTCCCCTTTACATTAGCGAGTAACTCCAGATGAACGGGCTCAATATAAGTCAGCTTCATTCCTGTTCCTGTTGTTATGTTGGGTGGACTGATCAACTCTGCCCACTCACTGGTTTCTGCATAACTGGTTTCCGGCTTTACTTTTAGTTCACGGGTATTGATGGTAAGTTGAGCCGCACCTTTACCCTTTTCCCTGTTAATAGACACCTTGCCGTTTAAAAATAGATCCTTGCCGTCAGCAGACAGAATGCTGGTTTCTGATTTAATAACCCAAGGCGGTGTTTTTTCATTATGCATAAACATGATTGGATTTACCATGTGGGTGATGCCATCATCGCTGTAATGAACCATTTCATTGGCAATCACTTTATTTTTTAACATGCCAAGATCACTCATTTCCCATTTTGTATAGCGGGTGCTGAAATAATCCCGGCTATGTGCAGTAATCGGGGCATGGTAAATCTCGTCCAGGCTCGTTACTTTAACCAGCCACCCGCTGATTAAAGCGACGGCGATTAAGTAAAAATATATATTATATTCTTTTAGACTCATTTTAAGTAAGTGCTCAAGACTTCGTCAAAGTGTCCCTGTGCCTGCATAATAAAATCGCATACTTCGCGCACAGCCCCGTAGCCGCCGGGTAGTGTGGTACACCAGTCAGCTCGTTGTTTAACGGCAAAGTTGGCATCAGCAACGGCAATCGCCAAACCGACTCTCGTCATAATCGGCAAATCCAGCAAGTCATCCCCAATATGTGCAGCCTGTTCGGGGGTGATGCCCAGTTTTGCAATGATCTCATTAAAAGCGGCCCGTTTATCTTCATGCCCTTGATAAACCAGTTCAATACCCAGATTTTTCATACGTAGCGCAACCGAGTTCGATTTTCGACCGGAAATAACGGCGACTTCGACGCCCGTCTGGCGTAAAAGTTTAATGCCATGACCATCACGGGCATGAAAAGATTTATATTCATTACCCTGATTGTCAAAAAAAAGTTTGCCATCGGTTAAGACGCCATCCACATCCAAAATTAGCAGCTTAAGCTTTTTGGCTTTTTCTGCAAGGGTTATCAAGGAGGTGTGTACAATTTCTGTCATTAAACGATGCCTGCCCGTATCAAATCATGCATATTTAAAGCCCCTATCGCAAGCCGTTGATCATCAACGACGATCAACGCATTAATTTTTTTTTGTTCCATAATCTGCATGGCCTCGGCGGCAAGAATATCCTTAAAAATAACGGCGCACTGAGAAGTCATTACCTCGCTGATAGCGGTATGATGAATATCAAGATTTTTTGCCAGTGTACGCCGCAAATCACCATCGGTAAAAATACCGATCACTTGGTTACCTGCATTAACTATAGCGGTCATGCCCAATTTTTTCTCAGTCATTTCCAGTAAAGCATGGCTGATAAATGCAGATTCAGTGACTGACGGGATGTCACTGCCGACATGCATAATATCGCTGACTCTCAATAATAATCGTCTGCCTAAACTGCCGCCCGGATGAGACAAGGCAAAATCGTCACGCGTAAAGCCCCTGGCTTCAAGTAATGACACCGCCAAGGCATCGCCCATGACCAGTGCCGCCGTAGTACTGGAGGTCGGTGCAAGCCCCAGCGGACAAGCCTCTTGTTCAACGGCCACATTGATGTGCGTCGTTGCAACTGTACCCAGCGTTGACGTCGGGTTACCGGTCATGGCGATTAACGGTACACCCAAGCGTTTAATAATCGGCAGAATCTTTAAAATCTCCTCAGTTTCGCCTGAGTTGGATAAAGCCAGTACCACATCCTGTTTGGTAATCATGCCCAGATCGCCGTGACTGGCCTCCCCGGGATGCACAAAAAAAGCCGGGGTTCCCGTACTGGCCAGGGTTGCGGCAATTTTTCCGGCAATGTGTCCAGACTTACCCATGCCGATAACCACAACGCGACCTGTACACACAAACAGCAATTTGCACGCAGCCACAAAATTATCATTAATCTGTTCCACCAGTGCGTTGATCGCCTGCGCCTCTACCTGAATAACGGCCAAGCCCAATTCACGAAGTTTTTGGTCGTTCAGTTTCATGGTCTGTCAAATTTGCAATAGCGTTGATTGGATAAACAACGGGGCAAGGTCATGAACAAGCGTATTGGCATCAGTGTTTTTGGGTTTAAAACTTGACATTATGCCATGTTTGCCGCATTTGTGTGCTATTTGATGGCTGGTATTATTTACAGTGTTGATCAATGACGATAATACCCCTTAAGTATTGGGAGATAGGGCTGAAGGGACTGGCGTTTTCGTCCCGTCATAAATTAGGATTGTGACTTCAAAATCACTTTATTATTGCAAATAAGAGTCCTGTTAATAGTATGTTACTATTACCGGCTTAATTTATTATATTCGGATTTATGACTCATCCATCTAACCCGGTTCAATTAATTGATCGTTTTGGCAGAACGGTTGATTATTTAAGAATTTCCATCACGGATCGTTGTGATTTTCGCTGTGTGTATTGCATGGCAGAAGACATGACTTTTTTGCCGCGTGCACAAATTTTAACCCTGGAAGAAATTGCTGCCCTGGCTAAAGCGTTTGCTGAATTAGGCGTAAAAAAAATCAGGATAACCGGTGGTGAGCCGTTGGTTCGAAAGGGAGCGCTGGAGCTTCTGCAAACACTAGGTCAAATTGAAAGTTTGCATGAGCTGGTAATAACCACGAATGGCTCGCAACTGGAAACGATGGCGACCGGGCTAAAAGCCGCAGGTGTAAAGCGTATCAATATTAGCCTGGATACGCTGGATGCCGATAAATTTAAGGCCATTACCCGAACGGGTGATTTACAGCAGGTACTTCGGGGTATAGATGCCGTTAAAGCGGCCGGTTTTGAGCGCATAAAAATTAATGCGGTGATTCTTAAAGACAGAAATCATCAGGAAGTCTGTGACCTGGTGCAGTATGCGGTCGATATGGGTATCGATATCAGTTTTATTGAAGAAATGCCTTTGGGTGTTGTTGCCAAACATGACCGTTCAGAAGCGTATTATTCCAGTGCTATGATTAAGCAAGATTTAGCTAAAACGTTTTCATTGGTGGCATCACTTGAAAAAACCGGTGGCCCTTCAAATTATTTTAAAGTGGCAGGGACGCAAACGCGTGTCGGTTTTATTTCTCCGCACAGTGACAACTTTTGTAGTACCTGTAACCGCGTGCGATTAACGGTTGAAGGACGCTTGTTACTCTGTTTGGGTAATGAGCATTCGGTCGATTTAATGGCAGTGCTTAGAGCCAATCCAGGTAACATGGCTATTTTAAAGCAGGCTATTGTTGATGCCATGTTGATCAAACCGGAGAAACACGAATTTAATATCCACGAACAGCCGGTGATATTGCGTTATATGAGCATGACCGGTGGTTGATGCTGGGGACAAAGTTTGTCCACGAAAGTCACGAAAATAATCATATTGCATAAAATATCCCCAACATTTTCGACGGACAAAAGCATAATATCGATACATTACCCAACGCCCAACATATTCCATCGTGAAATATCGGGCACAAAAAGCATGTGCCCGACCTTGTTTTGATTGGAGAATGCCTGAGTATTTTCTGTACTGTTATGTTCCCGGGAACATAATAGGTGTAATTTATGAAAGGTTTGGCTGATGGTACAGGGATGGATGTGGCGGCCTTGGGTA
>JBAXXH010000109.1:0-12060 GCA_037127995.1 Methylococcaceae bacterium
GAGGCTATGGTAATGGCCGTTGGCAAGTTGGCAGCCACTTCATGAGCAAACGTGGGCCCTGAAAGAATGGCGGAAGGGGTTTTTGTGGTAAAAATTTCGGCGACTATTTCATGCAATAAAGAGCCGTCATCGGGATTAAAACCTTTACTTGCCCACGCTATTTTTATTTCGCGGGATAAATACGGTTTAAGCTCAAGCAAGGTTTTTTTAAACGCATGACTGGGTACGCAAACCAGTATCACATCACCAAATGCAGCCACGTCAGTCAAATCGTGAGTAACAGTCAGGTTTGCAGGAAAAGGATGGTCAGGTAAATAGCGCTTATTTTGACGGTCTTGGGCAAGAGCCGCTATATGATCAGGGTTATGCCCCCATAACAAAGTCCGGCAACCATTTCCGGCTGCCAGAAGTGCCAGCGCCGTTCCCCATGAACCGGCACCAAGTATGGCTATTTTTTTGTTAATCACACCAATTAATTGATGGTTTCAGAACCGGGAACTTGTTGTTGTGTTTGTTGTAAATGCTGTGAATACAAGGCATCAAAGTTTACCGGCGCTAAAAGCAGTTGCGGAAAACCGCCTTTTGCAACGAGGTCGGATACCGCTTCGCGTGCATAAGGAAATAGAATGTTTGGGCAGAAACTACCCACCATAGGACCCATTTCTTGATCAGAAAAACCACTTAAGGCAAAAATTCCGGCTTGATTGACTTCAACCAGATAAGCTGTTTTATCATTGCTTTTAACGGTAATAGTGACAGTAAGCGCTACTTCATATAATGAATTCTCTAATGGCTCAACGTGAGATCCAAGATTAAAATCAACAGTGGGTTCCCATTTTTCTGTGAAGATGCTGGGTGAGTTGGGGGTTTCAAAAGACATGTCTTTTGTGTAAATTTTTTGGATAGAGAATTGTTTGTCTACTGCTGTTTGTTCTTCGGCCATGATAAATGTGTAGGTTAAAGGTTAGTGTTTAAGGTTTTAGAATGCGTGAACTTTATGAAAGCGTTTGTTGCTTAAAAGTCAGGCGACGGGTTTAGCTTTGTTTTTTTGTTTACTGGTTATTTTTACCGGTAATTTATAGTCGTTTTCCCAGGCTTGCATACCACCGGTAATAACGAAGACTTGTTCAAATCCTGCTTTTGTCAGTATCTTGCCGGCGGAAGCCGAGCGTGTACCGGTTTGACAGGAGATAAGAACAGGTTTGGTTTTGTGGTCTGCTATTTTTGAAAGATCTTCCGATAATTTACCCAAAGGCATATTGATGGATTGCTCAATATGACTGTGAATAAATTCATGCGGCTCTCTGACATCAATAACCAGCGTGTCGCTGTCGTTCATTTTGGCAACGGCGAGTAGCGGTGAAACAGAACCAAATTTTTTAAAGGCTGTGTCGAACAATTCCTGGATTAACAGATAAGTAACAACGGCCAGTGCAAGCGATAATATATAGTGATTTAAAATAAATTCTAGGTAACGGTCCATGGAGTCTGCTTTAGGTTAAGTGAATGTCGAAAAAAGGATTAGTGGGTGGAACAAAAAACGTCCCGCATCATTTTAATAAGTTGTAGCATGCGCTCATCATCAATAAAGTAATAAACACGATTGGCTTCTTTTTTTGAGCCAAGAATATTTTTTTCTCTCAGTATGGCCAAGTGCTGGGAAACATTGCTTTGGCTGGTGCCTACCTGCTCGACAATATCTTGCACACTGATGGACTGAGTGCCAAGTACACACAATATTTTTAACCGCAAGGGATGCGACATGGCTTTTAGGCAGCGGGCCGCCCTGACTATATCGGTATCATCGTATAAAATATGTGAGTCTTTATTTTCCATGAAACTACTTAATGCTACTGGTTTACGGCGTTTTAATTACAAAAAAATAACGTCCGAAGAATTATTTATACACAACTGCTACCAACGTGTATTAATATAATGGTTACTTTGCCTGTTTGCAAAACGACAAATCTGACAAAATGATACCTTATTTTCAATCATTTTGGGTAATGGATAATATAACAGTAATGCTGATTTAGTTTAAATCCGTCGGGCAACCCCAATTTTGTTTTTAATGTGCGGAGATAAATATAAGATGTTAAATAGACCTAAGCCCTTGGTTTTACTGATTATTGATGGGTTTGGTTACTCATTGGAACAAGAAAATAATGCCATTGCGATGGCTAATACCCCTTGTTGGGATCAGTTGCAAAAAGATTACCCGATGACCTTATTGGATTGTTCCGGACACTCGGTTGGGTTGCCTGATGAGCAAATGGGTAATTCTGAAGTGGGGCATATTCATATAGGAACGGGGCGTTATATTCCTCAAGACTTCACCAAGGTGAATGATGCCATAAAAGATGGCAGTTTTTTTAGCAATCCTGTTCTTTGTCGTGCGGTCGATCTTGCCAAAGATAAAGGCAAAGCTTTGCATATTATGGGTTTGTTGTCACCCGGTGGCGTTCATAGCCATGAAGAGCAAATTTCGGCGATGGTTCAACTGGCAGCCAGTCGGGGCTTAAGTAAAATTTATCTGCATGCGTTTTTGGATGGTCGGGATGTTCCACCAAAAAGTGCAGCCGCTTCCATTGACTTGTTGGAAACCAAATTTGCCGCACTCGGTGCCGGTCGTATTGCCTCAATAACGGGTCGTTTTTATGCAATGGACAGAGACAATCGTTGGGATCGTGTAAAATCTGCTTACGACCTGATTGTTAAAGGCGAAGCCGGTATTTACGTTGATTCTGCACGGCAGGGGTTGGAAGCAGCTTACGACAGGGGCGAGACCGATGAGTTTGTGTTGCCAACTGCTATTTTAGACAGCGACGGTCAGTCGGTGACTCTTGATCCCGAAGACTCTATTGTGTTTATGAATTTTCGGGCTGATCGTGCCCGCGAAATTTCTCAGGCAATAACGTTACCGGCCTTTGCGTCTTTCGATAGAAACCATGCGCCGCATCCCGGTTATTTTTGTACCTTAACGGAATATCATCAAGATTTTGGTTACGATATTGCTTTCCCATCCGTTGACATTAAAAATTGCCTTGGCGAATACTTGTCCAAATTGGGATTGAAACAACTCCGGCTGGCTGAAACTGAAAAATATGCGCATGTTACTTTTTTCCTTAATGGCGGCATAGACACCCCGTTTCCAGGAGAAGACCGGATTTTGGTACCCTCGCCACAAGTCAGAACCTACGATTTACAGCCGGAAATGAACGCGGGTCAGGTTACCGATCATTTGGTTGAGGCGATTACCGGCGGTCAATACGACGTTATTATTTGTAATTATGCGAATTGCGACATGGTGGGACATACCGGCATCATTCCTGCGGCGATACTGGCTGTTGAAGCCATCGATAAATCCTTGCAACGCGTCATTGAGGCATTAAAATCGGTAGGCGGTCAGCTTTTGTTAACCGCTGATCATGGCAATATCGAGCAAATGGTTGATAAAGAAACAGGAGAACCACACACTGCCCATACGACAAACCAGGTGCCTTTGGTTTATGTCTGTGGGGATAAGCGGTTAGCCTCGGGTGGTGGTTTGTCTGATTTAGCGCCGACTATGTTGGCTATTTTAGGTGTCGCTCAGCCCGCTGAAATGACGGGTAGATCACTTATTAATGCGGTTTGATGGGTGAATGAGAAAAAAGCTGGTTTTTGTTTTTTTGCTGGGTACTTGCGTCAGTCAGGGTTATGCGGAGGATTTGCAAACCAATACTGAACTTAATAAAGTCGAGTCAGATATTAATAATGTCACGCAGAACATGCAGCGACTTTCAGAACAGAAAGATACCTTGCAGAGTCTGTTGGCCGATACTGAAAAACACTATGGTGAAACAGCGGCTTTATTAAAAATATTGCAGGCTCAAATTGATAGAAAACGCCAAAGCCTGGACAAGATTCGTGAGAATATTGACATTTATCAGACTGAAATTGATAAATTAAGCAAGGAGTTGGCCAATCAAATAAGAGTTGCTTATGCAATCGGGCAAAAAGAAAAATTAAAGTTGCTTCTTAACCAGCAAGACCCCGTGGTATCCAGTCGAATGATGGTCTATTTTAACTATTTCAATAAAGAACGCTTAAAAAAAATCACGGATATAGAGGCGGCCGTTAAGCGTTTGGATCAGTTGAATGAGCAAAAACAATCTGAAACCAACCTGTTGGAGCACGATCTGGAACAAAAGAAATCCGAGCAGATTGTTCTTGACGAGGCCAGGAAGCAAAGAAATGAATTGCTGGTACAAATTGGCAATGAATTTTCTTCCAGTGAACAACAGTTAAGTCAGTTACAGGAAAGCGAAAACAGACTGAAAAAGGTGATGGAGTCATTGTCTGTTACCGAAGAAGAGCTTGCTGTTGATGCAGAGCCAACGACAGAATTATCTTCAGCAATGGAGAGTCCTTCTGAAATCAAGTCTGATTTTTCTGCGCTTAAAGGGCAACTGCCTTGGCCGGTCAATGGCAAATTGGCACACAAGTTTGGAAGCCCCCGAACCGAGGGCACTTGGGACGGTGTGTTGATTGATGCCAGTGAAGGGATGGAAATAAAAGCAGTGACTGCGGGCAAAGTGGTTTTTGCCGAGTGGTTGCGTAGTTATGGCTTGTTGATTATTATTGATCACGGTCAGGGGTATATGACACTGTATGCCTTTAACCAGAGTCTTTATAAAAAAACCGGCGATTCGGTAGCAGCCGGTGACGTTATTGCTTCTGTTGGACAAAGTGGTGGACGCAGCCAAGCCGGGTTGTATTTTGGAATACGCAATAAAGGTGTGCCGATTGATCCGCTTGAATGGTGCCGAAATTAAATCGGCTTCAAGCGAATGAATCGTTAGATGATATTATATATGTAGAAAATCTAGGATTTGGAGTTTTAACGCACATGCTAAAAAAGAAAGCTGTTTTTATTTTATCCTTAGGGATTATGTTGGGTGTTTTTATGGGTACCTGCGTCAGTGTCTTTGCCGAGAAAAGCAATGGCGATGTCGCAACCGATAACGAGGCGCTGCCCTACGAGGATTTACGGACATTTACAGAGATTTTCGGTCGGATTAAAAGGGATTATGTTGAGCCCGTTTCCGATAAAAAATTATTGGAAGATGCTGTTCGGGGCATGTTAAGCGGTCTTGATCCTCATTCTGCGTATTTGGTTGCCGAAGAGTATCAGGAATTAAAGGAAGGTACTACCGGACAATTTGGCGGTTTAGGCATAGAAGTCACGATGGAAAACGGCTTTATTAAAGTAGTTTCACCTATTGATGATACACCTGCCCAAAAAGCCGGTATCAAAGCCGGAGATCTTATTATCAAGCTTGACGACAAACCGGTAAAAGGCATGTCCTTAACCGATGCAGTCAAGATGATGCGTGGCGAACCCGGCAGTAAAATTGTCCTGACCATCGTTCGTGAAGGCGCAGAAGCCCCTTTAAAACTAACCTTGGCTCGTGACATTATAAAAGTTAAAAGTGTCAAAAGCAGGTTATTGGAAAAAGGCTATGGTTATGTACGTATTAGCAGCTTTCAATCCGGCACAGGTGATTCACTTAAAGAAGCGCTGGCTGCACTGAAAAAAGAAAACGGCGGCAACTTAAAAGGCCTGGTACTGGATTTAAGAAATAATCCCGGTGGCGTTTTAAATGCAGCGGTTGAAGTGAGTGATGCCTTTATTAAAAGCGGACTTATTGTGTATACGGAAGGACGTATCGAAAATTCGGAAATGCGCTTTAATGCGGCACCTGATGATTTGATTGATGGCGCACCTATCGTGGTATTGATTAATGCCGGTTCTGCCTCGGCATCAGAGATTGTTGCCGGTGCGCTGCAGGATCAAAAACGTGCGGTGATTATGGGCGAAAAGTCCTTCGGTAAAGGTTCTGTACAAACGATATTGCCCACCAGTAATGGTGCCGCAGTTAAGCTGACAACAGCCCGTTACTATACGCCATCCGGTCGCTCAATACAGGCTGAGGGCATTGAGCCTGATATCGCTCTGGCACGCGTTAAATTGGAAGCCTTGGACAAAGCCGATTTTATACCGGTTAAAGAGGCAGATTTATCAGGGCATTTGCAGAAAGGCAAAGGTGCGCCTGCAGATGATGCAAAGAAAGACGGGCCTGATAAAGACAAGGATAACAAGCAGGATGCAGCGGATTACACTTTGCATGAAGCCCTTAATTTATTAAAAGGCATCAGTATTATGAAGAAATAATCAGTGATTAAACTGTAGTCAAAAAAAACCGGATTTCAGGCAACTGAAATCCGGTTTTTTTATGGAGGCTGTTTTGGTCATGAAATAACTTATTCACCACGAAGACATAAAGGACACAAAGAAAGAAAAGGCAACATAATTATGGCGGGGCAATAATCAAGGATTAACTTGCGCTGTCCGGTATTAATTTGATAACCAAAGAAAATTTCGTGTCCTTCGTGTCTTCGTGGTGAAAATTTTTTAATCTACAGCAAAAATTTATCATCTATGGCTATAAAACGGTTGGCCGCATTGATTAAAGACGGTGCCGTCAAAGCGGGTACACCATAGACTTCGGTGGTTACGGGAAAGGTGCCAGCCACTTTATTTAGTAGCAAATCAAAGTCACCATCACCGGATAACAAAATAACCACATCAGACTTGGCTGCGTACTCGATGACATCCAGAGTAATACCGACATCCCAATCACCTTTCGCAGAGCCGTCACTCCTTTGTATATACGGTTTAAGCTTGACCTCAAAACCGATATTCCGAAGTATTTGCTGAAAGCCCAGCTGCTTGCTGTCACCTTTGTCGATGGCATAAGCAAACGCTGCGACAACGGTTCTATTGACCGTTGCCTGAGCCCAGAATTCGCTGTAATTAAAATGCCGTTGATAGCTTTGCCGGGTAGTGTAATAAATGTTCTGCACATCGACAAAAATGGCGATTTTTTCCATACTGTTATTTGATAAATGAACAGCAATAATCAGTCGGTGTGTGTATTTTTACGGTGAAAGCAGCATTAGCCGGTACATAAAACGAATCACCACCGGTTACTTTTTGCCATTCCTCTGTTTCGGGCAATAAAACATCAAGGTCACCGTCGATAATTTCCATTAATTCTTTATCAGCGGTGTTAAAAATATATTCACCCGGCAACATAAAGCCCAGTGTTTTTAAAGAGCCATCGGCAAAACGGATAGTGCGACTGCTGACATTGCCACCGAAATAGACGTTGGCTTTTTTGACGATGGAGACGCTTGTAAATTCTGACATGAATATCCTTGATGGTTGCAGTTGAGTAAATTAGGGTCGGAATGATAGCAGATTGTTTTGTTGGCCGTTTATTTTACTGTGTCTTTTGAATCACAAAAAGCCTGGGAGCAGAGTCTTTATTCTCTGAGCTGTAAATAATGCTGCTTTTAAATTGCTTGTCATCCAGTTGTTCACACCAGTTTTTAACCAGGGCTGTTTCCAGGTCACCGCCTGAATGCCCCGGATAAGCCATGATTGTGATAATACCCTGAGTTGATAATAGCTGGCCGGCACTCTGTAAAGCCGTTATTGTTGAATCGGTGCAAGTGATAATGGCTTTATCACCGCCCGGCAAATAGCCCAGATTAAACATAATCACACTAATATTGCCGTGATGATGAGCCGGAATCCTGTCGGCCATGTCGGCATGACCGGCATGAATTAACGTCAAACATTCCGGATGGTGTGTTTGAAGGCATTTTTCTTGGGTTGATTCGATGGCCGCTTGTTGTATGTCAAAACCAAAAACCTTACCTGATGGACTGACTTGTTCGACCAGAAACAAGGTGTCGTGGCCATTGCCCACGGTAGCGTCAATGGCAATAGCGCCAGAATGAAGAACTTCTTTAATGAGATTATGAGCCGTGTTAACCAGTGAAATGCGTTGCATAATGGCGTTGAATGTTTGCAGTTAAAGGAGTGTCCGTTAATAAGGTATCAGCGAAATATTGGCAAAACCCGGGTATTTGCAAGCTGCCTTTAGCGCCAAAGCCGTTAAAAATAGCCAACTGTGGATGTTGTGGATGGAAGCCGATAAAGGGCTGTTTATCCAAGGTACAGGGTCGAATATTGGCTTGATGACTGAGTAAAGTGGCTTTTTCCAAATCAACTGAAACGGATTTGAGCGTTTTTAATAACGCTTCTTTACTGCGTTCGGTAGGCAAGGTGTTCAGATTTTCACGGTCAAATGTTGCGCCGACACGAATGTGCCGGTTATTTAAAGGGATTAACCAGTCGCCAAAATTCAGGATTTTATCCGGTAATTGACTTTGATGTTCCAGTGTTAAAATCTCCCCTTTTATCAATTGAAAAGGCAGCCAGGAAAACCAAGGATTATGCGTGGCATGATGGCCTTCGCAGAAAATAATTTGTTTGGGAGAAATAGCCTGCCAGCGCAAAGCCGGTTGCAACTGAATATCTTGATAATCAATATCGGCTTGTCGATAAACGCCTTTAGCGATAAAGAAGGCTTTTAAACAGGTTAATAATGGCCGTGTTTGTAAATAGCCGGTTTGTTTTTGTTCCAAAAAGCCAAAGGGCGCAACAAGATTTTTTATAGCGTGATCTGGCGATGTTATTGCGCCCAAATAGTCGTGATAATCCGCGTCATTGACTCGTTTAAGGCCATGCGTTAATTCTTTATCACTGCGAAAAAGTCGCAGCATGGGTTTTTCTATATAAAAAGCTTGCTGAAAAATAGCGGCCAATTGCGAGTAATACTGTTTTGCCGTGGGCAGTAAATTATCAACCTCCACAGATTTTACAAAACGCATACCGGTAACAGGATTGATTAAGCCAGCCGCGACCTGTGACGCGTTTTCCCTGCCATTATCAACGATAAAAACCTTGCAACCCCGTTGTATCAGCTCCCAAGCCAACAAGCTTCCCGCCAGTCCCTGACCGATAATTAAGTAATCGATAGTCATTAAGTGATTTCCTTATTTCTCAAATTGATTCACCACGAAGACACGAAGGACACGAAGAAAAACATCAATCTTTGTTTTTCGTATCTTTTCGGCTATGGACGTTGACGGAGTTTGTAAATCAGACCGGCATAAACTTTTCTTAGGTGATTTCCAGAGAATATTTTACCCATTAAAAGTAGGATTTTCCCAATCAAGCAAGCGATTGGATTCGTCTAATGGGTAAGTTCTTTCGCAGAAATCATCTTATCCGTGTCAATCAGTTAAATCCGTATCATCCGTGTTCTATTTTTTAACGTGAAGCGTGATGTAGATTGTAAACCAGAACGGCATAAACTTTTCTTATCCGTGTCAATCTGTGTCAATCAGTCAAATCCGTGTCATCCGTGTTCTATTTTTTAACGACTGCGTAGTTGCCAATTTTTGCTAACAGCAGCGCTTAATGCCGTTCCATTTTTCATCTTGCCACTGCCTGAAAAAATCAGCTTTGCTCAAGGGCGGATGACAGTCATGATCTGTATCGGCTTGATGATGCCGAGCGTAATATTTTAGATATTCCTCGTAAGCATCATCACCGGAAAGGCGACGCACCATCCGCCAGAACACTTTGAGTCTGTCTGACATTAATCTCTCACCCAATCTTCAACCAGGCGACCGGGACTATGCGATGATTCTGTTAAGGGCAATACGGACTTTCCTGACAGATAACGGGCACAAACACGCAACATATCAAAAACAATTAACCACAATAAGCTGACAAAAAACACTGTCAACCACGCATCCAGATGCAAATTAAATATCAATTGCGGGGCAATGGCAGCTTTGGCGGGTGGCAAAATTCCCGCTGCCAGTTTGTCCGTTAAATCGTTGGCCGCTGAAAAGAAACCGATACGAATATCATCGCTGGCAATTTTCTGCCAGGCTGCAGTCGTCGTAATAATGACCAATCCAATCAACGGTAACCCGGTTACCCAGGCTTGTTTTAGTTTGCCGGATTTAATCAAAATTCCCGTCGCCACACTCAGCGCAATAGCTGCCAACATTTGATTGGCAATACCGAACAACGGCCATAAAATATTGACGCCGCCGTTGGGGTCTATCACACCAATGTACAGAAAATAACCCCAGCCCGACACGACCACAGCACTGGTAAAAACAACAGAAGGCAGCCACGATGTTTCGCCCATTTTGGGCCAAATATTACCGAGCATATCCTGCAACATAAACCGGCCTACACGCGTTCCGGCATCCAGCGTAGTGAGAATAAAAATGGCCTCAAACATAATGGCAAAGTGATACCACAAAGCCAGCAAACCTTCCCCAAAAGCGCTGCCAAAAATACTCGCCATACCGACCGCCAGTGAAGGTGCGCCACCGGTACGCGCAAACAGCGTCGCTTCACCCATTTGATGCGCCAGATTTTGCATTTGTACTACTGTCACCGGATAACCCCATGACGAGATTTTGGCGACTGCATCAGCGGTATCGGCACCGACAACGCCCACAGAACTGTTAATGGCAAAAAACACCCCCGGATCCAGCACGCTAGCGGCTATCATCGCCATGATGGCAACAAACGATTCCAATAACATACCGCCATAGCCAATCATGCAGATATCACGCTCATTACTGAGTAGTTTGGGGGTCGTGCCTGATGCAATCAGTGCGTGAAAACCGGAAATGGCTCCGCAAGCAATGGTAATAAAGACAAACGGGAATAATTTGCCGCCAAAAATGGGGCCGGTACCATCGATAAATTGGGTGATTGCAGGCATGTTTACCACCGGTTGCAATAGAATAATAGCCACCGCCAACAAGGTGATAGTTCCCAGTTTCATGTAGGTCGATAAATAATCTCGCGGTGCCAACAATAACCAGACCGGTAAAATAGCAGCGGCAAAACCATAAGCCATAATCCACCAGGCAAGCGTCAGGCCCTCGTGATCAAAAAGCAAACGCAGGGTTTGATGTTCATCAATAAAACGACCGCCCGCCACCGATAACAATAATAAAACCACACCCAAGGCCGATGCCTCCAACACTTGCCCAGGTCTAAAATAGCGCATGTAAACACCCACAAACAGGGCAATCGGAATGGTCGCGGACACCGTAAAAGTTGCCCACGGACTGTGCTTCATGGCGTTAACCACGACCAATCCCAATACGGCAATCAGGATAATCATAATGGCAAATGTGCCTATCAATGCTGCCGTTCCACCCAGTGGCCCCAGTTCATCACGCGCCATCTGTCCCAAACTTTTGGCATTGCGTCGGGTGGATAAAAATAACGTCACCATGTCCTGCACACAACCGCCCAACACCGCACCAAACAATATCCACAACGTACCCGGTAAATAACCAAACTGCGCCGCCAGTGTTGGCCCTACCAAGGGTCCCGGCCCTGCAATGGCTGCGAAATGATGACCAAACACAATCCATTTGTTGGTAGGGACAAAATCGCGACCGTTATCCAGCCGCTCTGCCGGCGTTGCGCGTGTTTCATCAACGCTTAAAACAGTAGCAGCAATCCACGTTGCGTAAAAACGATAGCCGATTGCGTAAATACAAAGCGCAGCGGCTATAAACCAAAGCGCATTAATATTTTCTCCGCGATTAAGGGCAATACCGCCGACGGCTGAAGCACCCAGCAGGGCAATGAGTAACCAGATGGCGTTTTTAAGTAACTGATTCATGGTTTAACTTTTATTTTTTATGCAAGATTGCGGTAATTATCCTTAAAATTAGCCGCTTTACCACAGGATTATTGTCAAAGGTACTATTTGTGCCTTAAAAAACCGTTTTTTTGGGTAAAAAATGTTGATCAACCGAGTTAAAATGCTGGCGATGCCTGACACGGTCTTTTGTGAATCGACATTGGGTACATGGTAATAAAGAACGATTTATCAAGAAGCGGTATAATTGCCGCATTTGATAATAACACGGCAATACCATGAAACTACTGATACGCAATCTAGCCCGTACTACCACAGAAGCAGATCTTCAGGCTATGTTTGAAGCGCACGGCACAGTGCAATCCTGTGATCTGGTCATCGATAAAGAGACGGGGACCTCCAAGGGTTTTGGCTTTATCGAAATGCCCAAAATGGGAGAAGCCAAGATAGC
>JBAXXH010000110.1:0-11704 GCA_037127995.1 Methylococcaceae bacterium
GCTGTTATAAATACCTGACATTTCATTTCAGCTAAATAGTGCAATAATTTCGCACGATTAATAACATCAAGCTCTGCCGCAAAATCATCCAATAAAAAACACCCCATATTACTGTGTTCATTAGCAAGCAACTTTACCTGTGCCAGTTTTAAGCTCATTACTAATAGTTTAAGTTGACCGCGTGAAACAAAATCTTTGGCTAATCGGTTACTAACCAATAATTGAAAATCTGCACGATGTGGGCCATTGTGCGTAAATCCGTAACGAAGGTCTTTATCCAGGTTTTCAATTAAAACCTGTTGAAAATCCAAGGCCGTATCCCAACCTGATATAAGCTTTATCTCAATATTATCAATATCAAGAAATTGATTGATGATATCAACAAATACCGGTTTAAACTTTTGTAGGTAAATTTTTCGGTAAGCGTTGACTATTGTACCGTAATAAACCAGTTCCTTATCCCAAACATTAATATGCTCAGGACGCTTTGCTTTTAATAAGGCATTTCGCTGTGACAAGGCTGTTTTGAAATTTCGCCATACCGGTAAAAATTTTTCATCATCATTGAAAACACCCCAATCTAAAAACTCTCTTCTTAGTTGCGGCCCCGCATCAAGTAACTCATAACTTTTAGGATGAATAATTTGCAACGGTAAAGCATAAGCGAGATCTGATCTCTTTTGTGTGGCTTGTTGATTAATACGACAACAAAAACTTTTACTATCCAGTTGAATCCCTAAATGAAGTGTACCGCCATTCACTTGCTGTGTTTGCGCAGAAACAATCAGTTGATTTTCTGCAAAATTAATAACGGACTTAATCGTTGCAGAACGAAAAGATTTTGCGCGTCCTAAAATAAAAATGGCCTCGATAATCGCACTCTTACCACTGGCATTTTCTCCATAAATAAAATTTATGGCGGCATCCGGAATAATAGTTTCTTTCAGGATATTTCTGACTGCGTAAATATCCAGCTTCAGTAACGTCATTACCTAAAATCTTAAAGCCTCATGGGCATCACGATAAATTTATAAACACATTCGGTAGGTTCATCAATAAAACAACTACTGGAATTGCTGGCAATGGTTAATACCGCAAGTTCAGAATCCAGATTTGAAACCGCATCCAGTAAATATTGGGCATTAAAGGCAATAGAGAGTGGCTCGCCCGTATATTCGATAATAAGTTCTTCTTCAGCTTCATCATGTTCAGGATTGTGCGTACTGATTCGTAAACTGTCCTGCGTAATATCCAAGGTAACGCCTTTAAATTTTTCGTTGGATAAAATGGCGACACGGGTTAAAGCATCTTTTAATACTTGTTTTTGAATATGTATTGGATTGAAAAATTCTTGTTGAAAAACTTTGCCAAAATCCGGATATTTTGAATCCACTAATTTTGCTGAAAAAATCAGATTCTTTATAAAAATTTTAATATTGTTGCTGGAAAACTCAACCTTTAACTCGACATCTGCATCATCCAGTAATCGACTCAACTCTAAAACACCTTTTCTGGGGAAAATAATCCGGGCTTCATAACCGGTTCCTTCATCTAAAAAATCTTCATAAATAGACAATCTATGACCATCAGAGGCAACCAGTTTAACTTTGCTGTTGGAGATGTTAAGCAACAAGCCATTCAGGTAATAACGGACATCCTGATTAGCCATACAAAAAACCGTTTTATCGAGGGCTTTTTTAAATTTACCGGCATTAATAAAAAAATGGTTCTCTAGTTCAGATTCAGAGAATTCGGGATAATTATCCGCCGGCAAACAACTTAACGAAAATCGACTTCGATTAGATAATATTTTTATTTTATCGTCTTGTTGTTCAAATTTAATTTCAGCACCATTGGGTAAAAGTCTGCAAATATCTAAAAACTTTCTGGCCGGTACCGTAATTGAACCCGGTGTTGCCAAGTTGATGTTGATTTTGGCAATAATCTGAATTTCCAGATCCGTACCCGTCAGTATTAACTGCTCATCCTCAATAACCATTAGCACATTCGACAGAATAGGCATCGTTTGTCTTTTCTCTATAACGCTGACTATTTGCTGTAAAGGGGTTAAAATTTCTTCTCGATTAATAATAAATTTCATTTGTTTGTATTATTATAATTAGTTTAATAAAAAGCTGTGGAAAAACGGTTTTTTAATTTAACAATCAATTAGTTAATTTTTATTTATGATGTTAACAATGGGTATATATTGATAAAATCCACTGTTATCAACAGAGTTATTCACAGAATTAACAGCTTTATCCACAATATTATCCACACATCTGTCATCAGTCTTAAAATAGTTTGGCGAAATAAATAAAACAGGTAAAACAAATCGCCATCATTTTTTAGGTTGAAAGTTTAGCTTTAAGCCTAAGGTGGTGCAATTTAAAATTAAGCTGCAAAAAAATGCTTTTTGCGATTAATAATTAATTTTACTAAATCTTTATTTTATTACTATTAAGTCGTTTAAAATCTGTGGATAACCAATTTAAAATTATATGAATCAATATGTTACTTACAATTTTATGTTGTTGTCAGGGTGTGTGTAACCTTTGTTTAAATAATATGTGTTTTTAATATTTATTTTTATACACAACATTACCCCCAGTAATAAAAGGTTTGTCCATAGACTTATCCACAGAACTATCATCTTTTTGGCTTCAGTTGATAGTTGGAAATCTTCTTAACCCTTGATGATTTAGCTTTAATTACCAAAATGCACTTTTTTTCAAAAGTGGAGGATAAGCATCTAAGTTAAAGTGTTTATGAAAAATTGTAATTTTGGATAGTGGTTGATTTGTCCGTTTTACAAAGATTCTTTAATTTCATGCGAGCTATGGCTTCAATATGTTAATTTTGCGATTAATAATTAATGTTACTAAATCTTTATTTTATTATTATTAAGACGGTTGAAATCTGTGGATAACCTACTTTTATTGAAAATATTCAATAGGTTGTATATTATTTTATGTTGTTGTCAGGGTGTGTATAACTCCTGTTTAAATAATAAGCATTTATAATGTTAAATTTAATACACAGTATTATCCCCAGTTACAATGGACTGATACACAGTTTTATCCACATATTAAGTTGTCGCGGGTAAAAATTTGAAGTGAAGTTGGCATTTAATGTGACAGCGTTCTTAAGAGATTTGAATAATCTTCGGCAATTTTATGATCAGCTTCTTTCAACTCATTAATTTTTTTACAAGCATTCATGACAGTTGTATGATCACGGCCGCCAAATGCATCACCTATTTCAGGAAAGCTGTGTGACGTTAATTCACGAGCTAAACACATGGCCATTTGTCGTGGACGGGTAACGGTTTGTTTTCTGTTTTTAGAGGATAAGTCGGCAACACGGATTTTAAAATATTCAGCGACGGTTTTTTGGATATTGTCCATGTTAACCAGCTTATCTTTTAATGAAATCAAATCATGCAAGGCTTCTTTGGTAAATTCTGTGGTAATTTCACGCCCGGTAAATTGTGCATTGGCAATAACACGTCTTAAAGCGCCTTCAAGATCACGGACATTGAAAGGAATTTTTTTTGCAATAAAAAAAGCAACTTCCTGAGGGAGTTCTACATTTACTTGCGCTGCTTTTTTCATTAAAATAGCGGCTCTGGTTTCCATATCTGGCGGTTCAATTGAAACAGGAAGGCCACAACCAAATCGTGATTTTAAGCGATCTTCAAGACCAACTATTTCTTTGGGATATTTGTCACACGTTAAAACTATTTGGTGTTTTTTATCCAAAAGGGTATTGAAGGTATGAAAAAATTCTTCCTGAGAGCGCTCTTTTCCGGCAAAAAATTGAATGTCATCAATTAAAAGTACATCGATACCACGGTAATATTCTTTAAAAGAATTAATTGAATTTTGCTGTAACGCCTTAACCATATCTTGAACAAATTTTTCAGAATGCAGGTAAACAATCGTTGCTGACGGGTTTTTCTGAAAAACAGCATTACCTATCGCGTGCATAAGATGGGTTTTACCTAAACCGGAGCTACCGTAAATAAGTAAAGGATTGTAAGCTTTCCCAATGTTTTCAGAAACTTGAAGGGAAGCAGCTCTTGCCAGTTGATTAGACTTACCTTCAACAAAATTTTCAAAAGTAAACGCTTTATTAAGAAAGTTGGGGCTGGTTTTTTTTGTTTCGACCGGTTTTACGCTGTTTATCGCGGCCGGTGTTGTCGACTTTTTTGAGCCAATTTCAAGATATAAATCCAAAGTGCCGTCTGAAAACTCATGGATGGATTCTTCAATTTTCGCAAAATAATGTTGCTTGACCCAGTCCAAAACAAAGCGGTTGGGTGCCAGTAATTTTATTTGGCCATCGGTTTCAATTGCCTGCAAAGGCCGTATCCAGGTACTAAAATCAGAACCGGCAATTTCATTTTCAAGCTTAAAAAGACAGTTATTCCAAATTGTACGCATTGAAGTTAAGTAAAGTATGGATTTTGGTTAGTGAGGAGGAATTTTTTTTATCACTATACAGTAATAAAACATTGCACTACAGAATTGACAGTTTATAAATTTTATTTTATCATCCGTAGTCTTTTTTATCTGTTTTTATTAACACTCACTTGATTAGGCTTTTAGTAATATGAAAAGAACATACCAACCCAGTAAAATTAAACGTGCCAGAACCCACGGTTTTCGTGCAAGAATGGCAACTGTAGGTGGTCGTAGAGTTATAAATGCTCGTAGAGCAAAAGGTCGTGCTCAGTTAACTGTTTAGTTGATATTGGGTGACAGAGCACAATTTTGATTTTCCCCCCCAGTTACGGTTAAAAAAACCGGCTGAATATAAAAAAGTTTTTGCTAAGCCGGTAAAATCAAGTGATACGTATTTTACCCTGTTAGCCATAAGGAATGATTTTGATCATCCAAGGTTAGGCTTGGCAATTGCCAAAAAAAATATAAGAAAGGCAGTACACAGAAACGTGATTAAACGGGCTGTGAGGGAAAATTTTAGAATACAACAACAAAACTTGGGAAATATAGACATTGTTGTTCTGGCTCGCAGGGAAGCCGTCGATGCTTCGCAGGAATTATTAAGAAAGTCATTGGAAAAACATTGGCTTAAGTTGGTATCCAAATGCGCTTCCTGCTCATAGCAATTATAAAGTTTTATAAATACTTTATAAGCCCTTTGCTGGGCTCTAACTGTCGTTTTTATCCAAGCTGTTCAAGTTATTCCGTAGAAGCACTTCAGCGCCACGGTGTTATTATTGGCTCCTATCTCACTCTCAAAAGATTATTAAAATGCCACCCTTTTCATCAAGGGGGCATTGATCCCGTTCCGGAAAAATTTGGTAATAAGAATGGATAATTTAAGATTTATACTCGTCGTTACTTTTGCAATGCTTGTATTTATGTTGTGGCAGGCTTGGGATCTGGACTATGGCCCAAAACCTGAAGTTGCTGCAATCGTAAGTCCAGAAGGCATAAAGGCTAAAGAAGATGTGCCAATGACAGCAGAAGCCTCTTCACAAGCAGAATCCGGCTTACAAAATCCGGTATCTGTTCCTGTTTTGGCGGTATCGACCGCTAAAACCGTTAAAGTTAAAACGGATGTTATTGCACTTGAAATTGATCTGCAAGGTGGCACGGTCACCAATCTGGATTTGTTGAATTACCCGGTAGAAAAAGCGAATAATGTTGTAAACAACTTACGCAAAATGATTGGAATGGAAGTCGCTGAAATAAACACGGCACCGGTTCGTTTGTTTAATGACAATCAAGAAAAATTGTTTGTTGCCCAAAGTGGCTTGATAGCGGGTAGCGGCTTGGCCGCTGCGCCAAATCATTATACGGTTTTTACCAATGAGCAAGACAGTTATACCTTGCAACCCGGACAAGACAGTTTAACCGTTCCAATAACGTGGACTGATAACAAGGGTCTTGTTATCACTAAATTATTCACCTTTAAACGTGGAAGTTATGAGATAACCCTGGGACAACAAGTAAAAAATAATTCAGGAAAACCTTGGTCAGGCAGACAGTACAGCCAGTTATTAAGAGCAGAGAATACTGAAGGCAAGGGTAATATGCTGACAGGGGGTATGAGAGCTTATGATGGCGGGGTTATTTACACCGAAAAAAGCAAATACCAAAAAATAAGTTTTAATGATATGGCAGACGAGACGCTTGATGTCACCAGTAAAGGTGGCTGGACTGCTATGATCCAACATTATTTTGCCTCGGCTTGGGTTCCACCCGCTGATCAAGAAAACCATTTTTATACCAAAGAACTAAAAGATGGACGTTACGTCATTGGTACCTATTCTCCATCGGTAACGGTTGAAGCCAATACCGATGCGCAATTTGTTTCACGATTATTTGCCGGCCCTAAAATCCAGCCCATGATGGAAGCAATAGCACCTGGTCTGGAACTGACAGTTGATTACAGTGTATTAACCTTTATTGGTAAACCAATTTACTCATTATTGAATATTATTCATAATGTTATCGGTAATTGGGGTGTTGCGATTATAGGTGTAACAATGTGTATTAAACTATTGTTCTTTCCATTATCACAAGCCAGTTTCAAATCAATGGCTAAAATGCGTAAAATTCAGCCGCGTCTTAAAGAACTACAAGAACGTTTTGCTGATGACAGACCGCGTTTTAATACCGAAATGATGGGTCTGTATAAAAAAGAAAAAGTTAATCCGTTGGGTGGCTGTCTGCCTATCCTGATACAAATTCCTGTATTTATGGCTTTGTATTGGGTATTAAGTGAAACGGTTGAGTTTCGTCAGGCACCGTTTATGCTGTGGATACAGGATTTATCAATCCAAGATCCTTTTTACATCTTGCCGTTAATCATGGGTATTACCATGAAAATTCAGCAAGGTTTAAATCCGGCACCGATTGATCCTATTCAAGCAAAAGTGATGAAGATGTTCCCTATCGTCTTTACCATTTTCTTTCTGTTTTTTCCGGCAGGTTTGGTTTTATACTGGGTTATTAATAATACCCTGTCTATCATTCAACAAACCTACATCACCAAGCAAATAGAAAAAGCGGGATAACTTGCTTTTAAATCAAGATACCATTGCAGCAATTGCAACACCGCCAGGGAATGGCGGTGTGGGTATTATTCGCATTTCAGGAACCTTGGTCACTGAAATCGCCAAACATCTTCTTAATAAATCATTAATTCCCAGACACGCACTGTTTACCTCGTTTATAAATAACGACGATAGCATCATTGATTCTGGTATCGGTCTTTACTTTCCCGCACCCGCCTCTTACACCGGCGAAGATATACTTGAATTACAGGGACACGGCGGTTCAGTCGTACTGGACATGTTGTTGCGGCGAGTGCTTTCACTCGGTGCCCGATTAGCCAATCCTGGTGAATTTACCGAACGTGCCTTTCTAAATAATAAACTCGACTTGGCACAAGCCGAAGCCGTTGCTGATTTAATTGAAAGCAGTACCGAGCAATCGGCACGCTCGGCACAAAAATCCATGCAAGGTGTTTTTTCAGCACAAATCAATGAACTGGTTACAGAGCTAACGGAACTTCGTATTTACGTTGAAGCCGCTATCGATTTTGTCGATGAAGAAATCGATTTTCTAACTGATGGCGTTGTCGAAAAGCGCATTATCCGGTTATTACAAAGCATCCAGCAAATACAAAAAACCGCCCAGCAAGGTCGCTTGTTACGTGACGGCATGACCGTTGTTTTGGCCGGAAAACCAAACGCCGGAAAATCCAGCTTGCTTAACACACTCGCCGGACATGAAGCAGCGATAGTCACCGACATTGCCGGCACCACCCGAGACGTACTCAGAGAGCGTATCCAACTGGATGGTATGCCGTTGCACATCATAGATACCGCCGGTTTAAGGGAAAGCGACAACTCGATAGAAAAAGAAGGCATACGCAGGGCGCACGAAGAAATTTTAAAAGCCGATAAAATTTTATTGCTGATTGATGCCAGAGAACCGGAAACAGAAGAGTTATTAAAAACCCTGCCCGCCAATATCGATATCACCAAGGTTTACAACAAAATAGACCTGCTGGGCAGAGAGCCTGAAATAAAACAAACAGAAAACGGCTACAGTTGTTACCTCTCCATTAAAACCGGAGCAGGCATGGATTTGTTAAAACAACATCTCAAACAAAGTGTCGGTTTTAATGAAGCCACCGACAACGTTTTTATTGCCAGAAGACGCCACATAGAAGCCATAAGAGCAGGTTATCAGTTTGTAGAAAGTGCCTTAAACCAATTACAAGTCAGCCAGGCTGGGGAATTGGTGGCAGAAGATTTAAGACAGGCACAAATGAGTCTTGCCGAAATTACCGGAACGGTAACTTCTGATGACTTGCTGGGGAAAATTTTTTCCAGCTTTTGTATTGGAAAGTAACACAGCAAAACAACCGAAAACAACATACTAACAAAGTCAATAAAATAAGGGGGCGTAGCGATACAGCCCCTTTTTTGTTTTCTCATTTTTGCCTTTACTTTGCCTTTTTTTACCCCTATATTACCCCTACAGCTTTTAAAGGGGTAAGGAGGGGTAAAAATGAAGGTAACAATCGAGAAGCGCACCAACAAGGAGGGCGATAAGCAAAGTATCAGGCTTATTTACTGGTATGGTAGCCATACAGACGAAAACGGCAAAACTAAGCACGACCGCAAGCGTGAACAACTTGATCAATACCTTTACACCAAGCCCAGCACCAAAATGGAAAAGCAGCACAACAAAGAAACTTTACAGTTAGTTGAGCAGATCAAATCTAAACGGATTGCCGAAGCTGCGAGCGGTCAACATGGGTTCACTGACACCAACAAGGAAAGCGTCAATTTTTACAGCTTCTTTAAACGGATAATGGACACCAAAAAAACCAATGAGAGCAGCAAAAAATATGGCACATGGGAAGCTTGCTTAATTCAATTAAAACGCCACCACCCAGACGAAGGTTTAACGTTTGATTAGATTACGGTGGATTGGCTTAATGGCGTAAGGGATTTTTTTAATACGAAAGCCAAAACAAAAAGCGGTAACTTGATCAGTAGCAGCACAGCGTCAACTTATTTTAACAAGGTAAGAGCCACCATTAATGCCGCTTACGATAAAGGCATTATTGAGCGTAACCCGCTGAAAGAAGTATCAGGTATTAAGGCGGTTACATCCGAACGCTGTTTTTTAACGATTGAAGAAGTGCGGGCGCTGGTTAAAACTGATTGCCGGTATAGCATCTTAAAAAATGCCTTCCTGTTTTCCTGCTTAACCGGCCTTCGTTGGAGCGATATAAATAAACTGGATTGGTCAGAGATCAGTCAGCTTGAAGGTAGCCATAGAATCACCTTTAACCAGAAGAAAACCGGAAACCTGCAATATCTGGATATTACCCCGCAAGCCTATAACCTGATAGATACCACCGAAAAACAAGGCCGCGTTTTTCAATGCTTAAAGTATTCTGCTTATTTCAACACCGAACTGTTACGCTGGACAATGGCGGCTGGTATTACCAAGCACGTTACTTTTCATGCAGGACGACATACCTTTGCAGTCAGCTTGTTATGTAATGGCGTGGATATTTACACGGTTAGCCGCTTGCTAGGCCATAGCGAAGTTAAAACCACCCAAGTTTATGCAGATATTATCGACAGTGTCAGGAAAGACGCGGTGCATAAAATCCCTGATATTGGTTTATAATCACCTTAACCGGATAGCGCCTGCAGCGTGATAAGTTGGTCTCATTACCCAACTTCCGGCCTTCCTTCGTAATGAATAACGCTTTAATGGAGTGTTTTTTGATGGACAGTCTTTTTATTTGGGGTTTATCCCCCGTGCTAACGGTTGAGCAGGCTGCGTTTTTATCGGTTGGGTTAGAGCCAAGTGATAATGAAAAACCCAAAAAAGTAGAAGCCGTTATTTCTTTGCTGGCCAATGCTATAAATACCGGCGGCTTAAATGCTGAAATAATATGCAAAGCTGAAAGAGCAAAATGGGATTTAAACAAAGAAGACGGGGAGTATTTTTATAGGCCGCACCCAGACCACTATTATGGGGTAGATGTAAAATATTCAAAACATCCTGACTGGAAGCAAACCACTGTAAAAACCGCAGACCTGAAAAAATGGTTATCGAGTATAAATCTTAAACACCCCCCTTTATTTTCAGTAGCTTCAAATATTCCTGATTATCTAAATAAGGAGCATCCACGATATTCTGAACAATTAGCTGCAGCGGTAAATGTATGGATTGCTTTTGAAGATGGTAGCTTACTTGGAGCTAAATCCCCCAAGATGGCAATGAACGACTGGCTTACATCAAGATATTCTGAACTTGGATTAGTTCATGAAGGAAAAATCAGCAAAGAAGCCATTAAGGAGTGCGCAAAAGTTGCAAACTGGAAAGACAAAGGAGGCGCAACAGCGACACCAACAAATAACCTACCCACCACTTGAAAGCCTTGTCATTGCTGGATTATAACGTGCATTAATAATAACCTACCCACCCTTTAGCGGCTTTTATGGGTAGGTTTTATGCAAGCTACCCACCTCGTAATAATTAAAAATATGTAGATAATAAGCTTCAATATTAACTATCCGAAAGGACATTAAATTGAACGCTAAAATAGTAACCCTTCAAACCATTGTAGACAGCATGGAGATTTTAACCAAAGCTGTTTTATCCAATAAACAAACTTTAAACCTTGAAGAAGCCGCTGCGTTTACCGGCCTTGCTACAAGTTACCTATATAAGCTCACATCGACCCAAGAGATTCCCCACTATAAACCGCGTGGAAAAATGCTGTACTTTGACCGGTCTGAACTGGAGACGTGGCTTAGACAGGGCAGGGTAAAAAGCATAACCGAGATTGATCGGGAAGCATCTGCAATAGTAGCAAAGTCAAAGGCGGCAGCTTAATGAAACCCTTGACACTATCCACCATGGCGGCTATTCTTACCCCGCTGTTACCACATGTAGCAGCCGGGCTTCGCAACCCGCACAAGGCCGCAAAAGGCCACTATCAAACGTGGTTTTTTTGTACCCATCAAAAACTCATTTCTATTTTGTTATGGTGGGGATTTATCGAGCAACCCCTTAAAAGGTTGGCCGCGCCTTGGCGGTATTGCGAACTTGATAACATCCCCGCCACCCAAACACTCGCAATAATGGGCGGCGGTTTATCCCTTCTACAAGGACTATCCGCATGAACAATAATATCCCCGCTCAATCCGAGCAACAAATCACCCAAGCCCAAAACCTTGATGACTTGACCAAAGCCTTTGCTCAAGTTTGTTTTATGTATGGCTGCATAATCAACGATGCCGCTATTAGCCATGTTAGCAATGAGACAGCAAACAGCCGTTTTTTTTGGCTGGCAGAAGAAGCCGCAAAACTTGCAGCCGTTTCCTCGCTTTGCTTCACAGGCGGTGCTAAGCAGGCAAAACAAAACAATCAGGCATAAAAAAACCGACTTAATTTCTCACAATTTAAGCCGGTTCTTTGCAATACATACCATCACAACCCAAAGCAATTATAGCTGATGGTGGTCTGATTGCATACCGGCAAGGATAGCCAAAATGAACAATATTATAGAGTCTTTTAAAAATGCCATGCGTGATGCTGGCATAACTCCGCCTGATGTCGTTATTGCTGATGGAAGCCTGCACCGCTTTAAAAATGATCAGGGTAAATTAAACGGCTGGTACAGATTGCAC
>JBAXXH010000111.1:0-11654 GCA_037127995.1 Methylococcaceae bacterium
CCATTTTCTGCTGTTACGCTGAGCAGGATGGGGCCGTCGGAATAGACGCTATCGCCACTTTGGATAAAGAATTGCGGTTTGATCTCGCGCATGGCTTCATAGATTCTCATGCCGCCGAAACTTTTGTTAATGCCCCAACCCGTCGAGTAGACCGGTTTCTCTCTCAATGAAGTCTGCTCTTCCAGTTAATTAACAACTTGGTTTTTAACGCATTTTAGGGCTTTTTTTACATTTATTTTCGCCGTCTTTACGGTTACTTAAAAACGTACCTAGGCTTAAACCCGTCTGACCTTTACAATAGCGATAACTTTAAAAATATCTTATCGGTATATGATCCAAAAACGCACTATTTTTTTGATACTACTTATCCCTGCATTGGTGACTCTCGCTGTTTTTATTGCGCCTGAGCTGCAACAAAAAGCAGGTATTGTTCCACCCGAGACTGTTTATAACCGCCCGGATAATAACAGCATTGAAAAGCCCTGTTCCAATGAGCACCCTGACTGGCGGCCTGCGCAAGTGATTGAAGGCGTTACGGTTGATGCCTCGCCATCCTGCGAACCGGATAATCCTTATGACGTTGCCACGTCGGTTAAAGGCACCAACAATGTGTCAATGGCGACGCTGATGCAGACTAATCTGGCTCAGGATGCGTTAACTATAACCGACGATCTGGATAATGATGGCGATCCGGACGTTATCCGCATTAAGCTGGAAGTTGTCGAGCTTAACGGCGCGACGCCTGATGGCGACTTTTTAATCAATACCTTTGCCATTGCTCCGGGCATTCAGCCGGGGCTTTGGGTTTACGCGCCCAAATCCCGTGGCATGGCGCTTAAGAATGCCAATTCAGTAGTGGCCAATCCCTTATTGCGTGCGCCCTCCCCTGTCATTCGCGTTGAGCAGGGCGACAAGGTTTATATCACGCTGGAAAACACCCATTATTTGCCCCATACCATTCACCTTCATGGCGTGGATCACCCTTGGCTGACCGCCAAAGGTGAAGATAATGACGGCATGGAAGAGCATTCTGTCTTCCCTGGAAAAAGCCATACCTACGAAATACAGCCCCGCCATGCCGGCACCATGCTTTATCATTGCCATGTGCAAACCGCGCAGCATTTTATGATGGGCTTGAGCGGGATGTTTATAGTCGAAGAAAACCAGCCCAACAACTGGCTGCAAACCTTCAATATCGGCGCGGGGCAAGTGCGTCACCCCTCGGATGCCGTGAAAAAATCCTACAGCCAGGAATATGATTTACATTATCAGTCTGTCGATAAAAAACTGGCAAAAATCATTCAGACCGCCAATGATCCCCGGCTCATCGCGCAACGCATGGCCCGCGACTATAACATGACCGAATCGTTTGAAAATTACTTCATGCTGAATGGCCACTCCTTCCCCTACACGCTAAGAGACGGAATGATAATCGCAGAGGAAAATGAAAACATTAAAATACATATAGCCAACTTGCAACGCTCTTCAGTGGCTCTTCATATCCACGGACATAAAGCCACCATCACCGCCTTGGATGGGGTTGACCAGCCCGCCGGCATGCAAGTGACACGGGACGTTTTTGATATCGCCCCCGCGCAACGGACTGACTTGAACCTGCAAACCACCAACAATGGCTTGAACAGCTACGGCCCCGGCCTGTGGATGTTCCATGACCATGTGCCCACAGGCACCTCCACCGACGGCATGGAACCCGGCGGCAATATCGCCATCCTTGCCTACAAGTCTTATCTGGATGAGCAAGGGATGCCAAAAATGCACGATGAATTATTCGATCAGGTATTTAACAAAGACTACTATGCAAAAAAAATGGCCGTGTGGGGTAGTGGCCCTTTTTCCCCGTTACTCGGTGATGCCGGCTTACTCACGCCCAATTATTGGCAGATCATCCTTTTTGGCCTGGTTGCGGGTTTAATTATCGGTCTGCTGGTTTTTAGCGTACTGGCTTATAAGCGGAAACAAAAACAATGAAAGCATTACTGATTGGCTTAATAATGCTGGGGGTTATCGAATCTGCCTCAGCAATGAACCACGGAGGTATGCTGATGGATGAAAAAGGCATGATTATGAATGCCAATAGCGACAACCTGCCCCGCGACTGCACGAAAATTTCAGAAAATGTGGATATAACGATTCATGCGGGTCAAAAACACGCGCTGAAATTCACCGGTAAAATGTTTGCCTTTGACCAGCAAGAGTGGAATGTCAAACCCTGCGCCAAAATCAACATCACCTTCATCAACGATGACCAGATACGCCACCAACTGATGATTCACGGTTTGCCCGGTTACCTATATCCAGAAGGCATGTTTCATCTGGAACTCTACGGAGAAGGCCAATTGCGGGCATCCCTGATCATGCCCAGCCAGAAAAAAACCTATCTCGTCCATTGCGAACTGCCGCAGCACATGGAAAAAGGCATGAAAGCGCAATTAAAGGTTGATGGCGGCGATGGCGATTTGCCGAGTATTCCCGGTATCAGCAAACCCGTCAGGGCCGACGTTTATCCGGTCGATTGGACACAACTTACCACGACGGTATTGCTGCTCTGCGTGCTGGCAGGTTGTGCTATTCCGTTTTTTATTATCGTTAACTTGCAAAGCATAAAGGACGCACTGCAAAAAGTGCTGACAAAATTGAATGTTAAATAGAACAGCAAGCCCACATGAAACAACACGGAATGCTGGGGAAATTAATACCACGATTCTCCGTATTCCGTTTCACGCCATATCAGCAACTTGCTGACGAAAACAAATCGCGGAAGGGAAATAAGATGCAAACTTTTCAAATAAATTCGCACATTAACGAAAATGGCATTTTCTCGGTTAAATTGCCGAAAGAATGGGCTGAAAAAGATGTGAATGTCATACTGGTTGTAAAGTTTTTGAATCAGTTGAAAGAATCCAATCCGCAGAAAGAAAGTTTAGCTGCCGCTTTCGATTTGCTGGCACAAATGCCAGAAGATCTTATAACGCACCGGCAAGATAATTTACCCGAAGCTGGTCGGGGTTTGCAACCCCGACCTGAACGTTTGAAGACCTCAACACAAACAAAACATGAGTGACAGGGTTGCAAACCCCGTCACGCTTCAAGAGGAAGAAAAATGCTAGATCAAAGCGCCGAAAAATTGATCACTGTTTTACACAGTGTGCATTGCGACAATTCCAAGCTCCAATACTACGCAGAGGGATCTAGTGGGAAACGAGTACCGATGATGCCCCTTACACCCTTCGTTTACGAGTTTTTCTTGTTCAACAGCCTGTACCAAGTTGATTGGAACACATCAAACGAAAAGAACGAACTGATATTCCACCCTAAAAATGATGGTGAATTCACTAAACAAAAGGCGCTCCTTTCCTTCATAAAAACCTATGCAAAAAATAAGCCAGCAGACCTATACCGCTCATTTGAACCATTGCTTTACATCGAAAGGACGGAGGGCCCGTGGACGCAAGTAACGCCAGACTCCACAATTTCTGATGAAGATGGCAAAAAATTCTTTCGAGATATTCTTGAACTCCAGACTATTCTTAAACAGTGCAAAAACCCCTCAGACATTTCAACAAACAAAAATACATTTGATATTCTGAGGGAGTGCACCCGTTTTATCTACAATGTGCGAAACAACATTTTTCATGGTTCAAAAACACTTGATGAAGCCAGAGAGCCAAATCAGAAACGAAGAATAGAGGTCTACGAACTATTTCTAAAAGGGCTTACTTCTCTATTTTTCTTGGCTTCAGGGAGAAATACGGCAGCTTGTGACTTTTTGCCTTGTCCGATATTTTCTTTCTCGTTGCCGACAAAAAATACCAACGAGAATACCAACAAGGTTGTGGATCAATCCTCGATCTTCAGCGCTATCGCCAATCGCATAATGAAACCTGGAGATTCGAGACTGGTGGCGCGGTTCACAAAGATTGCTCCACCACCCGCGATTGATGTAATACCTAGCGAAAAATCATCTCTTTTCTACCCTAGTGCAGACAAGGACTTTCTAACTCCAATACTTCTTGGACTTCCATATTGCACACAATTTTATTTTTTCGAGATAAGTCATCGAAACGGCAAGTCGCCTCCAAATATCATCATGATCCTAAAAGGTATTAAAGGCGTGGAAACTCCATCACACCCCCCATACTGGAAATCAAACGGCGAGCGACAATGCTTAGACTTTAAATTTAATGGCGTCGATAGGAGACTCCATTGGGTGCATGCCGACAACAAAACATTTCTACAGGAAGACGTAGAGCTGAAATTCTATTTTCATCGAGGTGACAGTATGGGCGAAGGCGGCTCAGGGCAAGAATGGGACTCAAAGCTGCTACCAGAACTGTTAAGACTCATTCCAACCAATTCATCTTGCATATATTTAACTGATGGCGCACCGGGTGGCTTTGATACTCAACATTCGTATGAAACGTTTGAATTGAACGCACCTTTTATTGAAAGGGCAAGAAAGTACTATTGCGGTCGGCTTTCACCCATCGCGGCAAATGTCCAACCGATCATTCCAGCCATGTAGGCCGGAATAAGACCGTTTGAGGGATAGCGAAAAAGGGGCGTTTCCGGCACACTTGGCATAGTGTTTATGAAGTCGGCCGGGGTTTGCAACCCCGACCAGAACGTTAGAATACCTCAACACAAGCAAAACGTAAGTAATGGGTTGCAATCCCGGTCACGCTACGCTTTATTTCCTGAACGAAGCATAAGGTTCTATGGCGGTTTATTTTACCAGTTCCCCTTTTAAATTTAGCTGGAATGAATGAGCATGAATAATGAACTTTCCACATGCAACAATACCCGAACAAACCAGCTAAACAAAACAAAGGCAATAACGATGCGAAAACAAACAATTCAATACTCATCTCCTTTGGATGCACTGATTGAAGTGGCAAAACGGCTCAGCATCCTTGAACAGCAGAACCATAAGGATTCTGAAGACTTTTTTTATCAATATAATCAAGGACTACTTCCAGACGATGCAGTATTCGTGGAATGGGCTAACGATTACCGGCATTACCTGTATTTGCATCAGGAGCTGGACAAGAAACTGAAAGTTGCGTGAAATAGAGCTGAAACATTATTTGGATGCCGTTGAATGAAGCCAGTCGGGGTTTGCAACCGGCCGGAATGTTTGCAGGCCTTAACACAAACAAAGCCCCGTCACGCTTCGCTGCCACCCTTTGTTATAGGTTATAGTGCAGTCTATCTCATTGATAAAAAAATAAAGTACAGATTTTGATTAAAGCAGGAATTACAACTATGAATTTGGAAGCAAAAATCACCTATAACCCTCTTCAATGTGGCGGCAAACCTTGTGTTCGCGGCATGAGAATCCGCGTCAGCGATATTTTGCAGATGTTGGGTGAAGGCATCAGCAGCGAGGAGATATTGCAAGATTTTCCCGATTTAGAGCCGGAAGATATTCAGGCTTGCCTGTTATATGCTGCTCGCCGGGTGAATTTGGAACGGTTGGCGGCATGATCTATTGGATTGACGCACAACTGCCGCCGCAATTAGCCGTCTGGCTTGGTCAAACGTTTGAAGTGGAAGCATACGCCTTGCGTGACCAGCATTTACGCGATGCCGAAGACAAGCAGATTTTTCAAAAAGCGCGACATCAGGGTATCGTTATTATCAGCAAAGACAGTGATTTCGTCGAGATGGTATTGAGCTTGGGCGCACCTCCGCAACTGCTTTGGGTCACTTGTGGCAACGTCACTAATCGCCGATTACAAAACCTATTAACTCAAGTTTTTCCTCAAGCTCAGAAATTGCTGGTATCAGGCGAAGTTGTCGTTGAAATAGCCGACCTTGAAGCCTTGCAAACCAGATGACTGAAGCCGGTCGGGGTTTGCAAACCGCGTCACGCTTTATTTAATCCGTGAACCTGTCCTGAGCGAAGCCGAAGGAACTGTGGCGGTTTATTTTTTACGAGTTACCCCATGCCATTAACCTCGTTTCATCCCGTTGTCGCCCAATGGTTCAATACCCATTTTGACGCGCCGTCGGACGTTCAGCGCCAGGCCTGGCCTGCAATCCGCGCTGGCGAATCGACGTTGATCGCCGCCCCTACCGGCTCGGGTAAAACCCTGGCAGCATTTCTTGCGGCCATCGACCAACTGGTGCAACAAGGACTGGAAGCACCGTTACCGGATGAAACCCGAATACTTTATATATCGCCGCTCAAGGCGCTGTCTAACGATATTCACAAAAATCTGGAAGTACCGCTGGACGGCATTCGTTTTGCCTTGCTGGAAGGCGGCCTACCCGATGTCGCAATCCGCGCCCAAACCCGCACCGGCGATACCTCGGCGACTGAACGCTCGGCCATGAAGCGCCATCCCCCGCATATCCTTGTCACTACTCCGGAATCGCTTTATATTTTGCTCACCTCGGCATCAGGACGCGACATGTTAAGTTCGGTGCGAAGTGTTATCGTCGATGAAATTCATGCGCTGGCGGGCAATAAGCGTGGCGCGCATCTTGCGCTCTCGCTGGAACGTCTGGCACAGCTAACGCCATCGCCACCGGTACGCATTGGCTTATCCGCCACCCAGAAACCCGTCGAATTGATGGCGCAATTTCTAAACGGCAATCAGGCGACGCCGTGCACAATTATCGATACCGGCCATAAACGCCAGCGTGATTTGGAGATAGAAGTCACCGGTTCGCCGCTGGAAGCGATCATGGCAACGGAGGTCTGGGACGAAATTTACAATCGTCTGGAACAATTGATCGGACAGCACCGCACGACCCTGATTTTTGTCAATACGCGTCGTCTGGCTGAACGGGCGGCGGCGGCTCTGGCCGAACGCTTAGGCGAAGAATACGTCACGGCCCATCATGGCAGTTTGGCCAAGGAACACCGGCTAGCCGCGGAACAGCGCTTAAAACAGGGTACGCTCAAAGCCTTGGTGGCGACGGCTTCCCTCGAACTCGGCATCGATATCGGTGACGTGGATCTGGTTTGCCAACTAGGTTCGCCCCATGCCATCTCAACCTTTCTGCAACGGGTCGGGCGTTCCGGTCACCAACTTGGCGCTACGCCAAAAGGACGCCTGTTTCCGCTGTCGCGTGATGATCTGGTAGAATGCACGGCCATGCTGGCCGCCATCCAGCAGGATGAACTGGATCATATTTCAATCCCGGCGCAACCGCTGGATGTGCTGGCGCAGCAAATCGTCGCCGAGATTGCCTGCCGGGAATGGCACGAAAATGACCTTTATCAAGCCTTTTCCGTTGCGTGGCCTTACCGCGAACTGACGCACGGGCAGTTTATAACCGTGGTTAAAATGCTCAGTGACGGCTTTCATACCCGGCGTGGCCGACGCGGCGCTTACCTGCATCGGGATGCGGTTCATGGCATACTGAGGCCGCGCAAAGGGGCGCGGCTGACTGCGCTCCTGAACGGCGGAGCCATTCCCGACCACTTCGATTACGATGTCATTTTGCAGCCGGAAGGCATTTTTGTTGGCACGTTGAATGAAGACTTCGCTTTTGAAAGCATGCCGGGCGATATCTTCCAATTGGGCAACAGCTCGTATCGAATGCTCAAAATCGAACAGGGCCGCGTGTTTGTTGAAGATGCCCACGGCCAGCCGCCCAATATCCCGTTCTGGTTCGGTGAAGCGCCCGGTCGCAGCGATGAACTCTCGCTGGCCGTATCGAATTTACGGGCCACCCTGGATGCCAAGCTCGAACTGGGGCAGGATGCGGCGTATCGGTTTCTGAAAGAAGAAATCCACGTTACCCATGCGGCGGCGGAACAATTGGTGCATTATCTGGCAGCCGCCAAGGCAGCGTTAACGGTCTTGCCCACGCAGCAACACCTTGTGTTTGAACGCTTCTTCGATGAAACCGGCGATATTCATTTCGTCATTCATTCAGCTTACGGCTCCCGAATTAACCGGGCCTGGGGCCTTGCATTGCGTAAACGTTTCTGCCGCCGCTTCAACTTCGAACTGCAAGCCGCCGCTACCGATGACTCCATTGTGTTGTCACTCGGCCCTACCCACAGTTTTCCGCTGGAGGAACCTGCGCAATATCTCAAAGCCGCTACGGTCAAAGACATTCTGATTCAGGCGCTGATAGCCGCGCCGATGTTTCCGACGCGCTGGCGTTGGGTTGCCAACACTGCGCTGGCCGTGCCGCGCAACCGCGCAGGCAAAAAAGTCCCGGCCTATTTTCAGCGTAACGATGCCGAAGATCTGATTGCCGTGATCTTTCCGGATCAGCTCGCCTGCCAGGAAAACATCGCCGGAAACCGGGAGATTCCCGATCATCCACTGGTCATTCAAACGTTAGCCGACTGTTTGCATGAGGTGATGGACATCGACGGGTTGGAGCGTCTGTTAACCGGTATCGAACAGGGAACAATCACCATTATTGCCAAGGATTTGGCCAGCCCTTCCCCACTCGCCCTGGAAATACTGAACGCACGGCCTTATGCCTTTTTGGACGACGCGCCCGCTGAAGAACGACGGACACTGGCGGTACAGCAACGGCGTTTCATGGATCCGCAAAGCGCGGCTGAAATCGGTCGCCTGAATCCGGAGGCCATCGAAAAGGTGCGTATCGAAGCTTGGCCGGAAGCGAATACCCCGGATGAGCTTCAGGATGCCTTGGTGGTGCTGGGATTTCTGACCGAAGCGGAAGGAGAACGCGGCCCACGATCGGCTTTACATGACGCGCTTGCCCATGGCTGGCCGACCTTGATGGAAAGTCTGCAACAAAGTCAACGCGCCACCGTGATGACGCTTGCCAACGGCACGCGCTTATGGATTGCGGCCGAACGCCTGGAGGTAATGCAATGGTTATTTCCGCAGGCTCCCATTCATCCTTGCATTGAAGCCATTACCGCAAATGAAGCAAACGATCCCGATAGCGCAGTAAGGGAAGTCATCCGCAGCCGTCTGGAAGGTTTAGGCCCGGTTACCGCCGCGCAACTCGCGGCTCCGCTGGCAATGTCTGACGCCACCATTAACCAGGCCTTGGCCGCCTTGCAACAGGAAGGCTTTGTTATTCAAGGAAAGTTTACGCTCGAAAGCGACGCGACTGAATGGTGTGAGCGCGGCTTATTGGCCCGTATTCATCGCTATACGCTCAAACAATTGCGCACTGAAATCGAACCGGTCGCCCCGGCGGATTTCATGCGCTTTCTGTTTCACTGGCACGGCCTGGATGATCCGGGCGAAGGCGAAACCGCCTTGCAACAGCGCTTGTTGCAGTTGGAAGGCCTGTGCCTGCCAGCCATCAGTTGGGAAACCGATATACTACCGGCCAGAATGCATTTCTATCTATCTTCCGATCTGGATAAATTGTGCAGTGCCGGTAAAATTATCTGGCTACGCCTGCAACCTCCTGTCGGCATTGCCCTGAACAAACGTAAAAAACCGGCCGGAAAATCCACCTCCATTAGTTTTATTAACCGGGCCCATCTTCCGCATTGGCGCGCCTTTGCGACGCTACCGGCAATGGAGGCGCTGGACATTTCAGGCAATGGGCACAAAGTCCATGCTGCGCTCAAACAATGGGGTGCCAGTTTCTTTGAAGACCTGCTGGCTGAAACCGGCCTGCTCAAATCACAATTGGAAGAAGCGCTGGGAGAACTGGCCGCCTGGGGACTGGTCACGGCTGACAGCTTTCAGGGTTTGCGCACCCTGATCACGCCACAGAAAATCCAGCAACGCCGCAGTAAAAAATACCCGCATCATGACCCCTTCGCCGCCTCCGGTCGTTGGTCGTTAATCCGCCCGAACCCACCGGACGAAACCGACCGCTATCAGCACTGCGAACACATTGCGCGGATTCTGCTACGCCGTTACGGTATTGTTTTTCGCAAAGTGCTGGATCAGGAAGACAGCCTGCCCCCGTGGCGGGAACTACTCTATGTCTTCCGGCGCATGGAGGCGCGTGGCGAACTGCGTGGCGGTCGCTTCGTTAATGGCTTCGCCGGAGAGCAATACGCATTGCCCGAAGCGGTCAATGCCCTGCGGGAAATCCGCAAGCAATCCAAAAAGGGCGATCTGATTGCCATCAGTGCCGCAGATCCGTTGAATTTAACCGGCCTTGTCACCCCCGGACAACGCATACCCAGCCAACCGGGCCAGCGCATTTTATACCGCGACGGTATTCCCGTTGCCAACAGCGTAAAAGGTAACATCAATTTTCTTGTACCTGTTGAACAGCAGGATGAATGGCAAATCAGGAATGCGTTGTTGCGTAAACCCAAGTTGACGGAATACCGGCATACGCCTCGTTTACTGGTTTGATGATTCAAGTCCAATTGGCTCAACCGAAATGACCCATAATATCCATGTTTTGATGGGGAATACCAATAATTTGGATACCGTTTTTTGTAATGGTATAGAAAATCAGATGTCTCCCTTCTGGGAAACAATAATAACCAGGTTTAATGTCATTTCGTCGTTTACCGAGTTGGGGATTTTTTGCAAGCCACGAAAAGCGGGATAACAATATACGGATGTATTTATCCGCCTGCTCAATCCCCCATTCATGAAATGTGTATAACCAGATTTGTTCCAGATCATTTTCTGCCAGCTTTCTGATTGTATAGCTTGCAGTCATTTGATGTATTTTTCATGCATTGCCGCAATAAAATAATCACCATCAAAATTTTCCAGCTCTGGACTGTCTTCACCAGCCTGGAGTTTACGTCTCAATGCTTGAAGTTTTGTATCATCTTCTTCGAGTTTGCGGAGGCCTGCACGAACAACTTCACTAACAGACTGGAATCTTCCTTCCTTTATTTTTTCAACCACGAACCTGTCAAAATGCTCACCAAGCGTGACTAATGTATTTCCAGGCATAATGTTGGCCTCTAAAAAAATGGTATTAGATATTAATACAATTATTCATCATTTGGAAAGCCAAAAGTTACAATTTTATAATCATGCCGAAATGTCGGGCGCAAAGAGACGCGCCCAGCTTTAGTTTTTTGGATTGATGTTACAAGAGGGTAGTATGATATTGCAGGAATCCGGCAATGCCGTATAATATTCCATCATGCTTACCGTAATAGAAACCTCTGTTTTTCAGAGATATGCTGCCGATATTTTTGAATAAATTAAAAGAGGAAATCAACGATGGATAATGAAACGAAAGAATTTTATGAAGACCTGTTGCAATCCGTTCGCGAAATGAAGGACAACCGGCGTGCCAAAGAAACCGTAATTCCGGTTTCACTGGTGCTGGCAACAAGAAGCAAGACTGGCTTAACGCAAGCGCAGTTCGCTGTCCTGCTCGGTGTTTCCGTGCGAACTTTGCAGGATTGGGAGCAAGGCCGCCGTGAACCCTCCGGCGCAGCTAAAACATTGTTGCGAATTGCTGAACAGCATCCCGAAGTCTTGCTCGATTTAGCAGCGTAAAGGGCATCAAAAACTTCTTGGAAAAGTCCGTGGGGAATCAGGCTCAGGGCTTTGTCTATGGCGGATTGCCTATCGGCGAATCAACCCTACAGCTCTGGTCGCGAGTCCAGGATTTCTGGACGCGAGTCCTAGCCTTCTGGACGCGAGTCCGAGCTGTCCGGCAAAACATGATCCTCTGGAGGCTTTGATATTTAGTGCTTGAACGGAATTAAATTAATTAATATAAAACAATGAGTTGTGATA
>JBAXXH010000112.1:0-11461 GCA_037127995.1 Methylococcaceae bacterium
TCTATTGGCTATTCTTTGCTTTCAGCGACAATATCTTCAAGATTTTCTTTTTGTTGCAACACAAAATCTTTACCGGCATCCACGACTTTTGTGGTGCTGGAAACGATTTCTTTTCTGTATTTATAGACCAGATAGCCGGCTACCAAACCTAAACCAAAAACCAGAACCGGATGTTTGGCAACATTACTCATCAGTCTACTCCCCGTATGTACTGTAGATGAAACAATTGACCCCTTAACAACTTCTTTGGCAACCGAACTTGCTGCATTATGCGCGTGCTTCATTTTTAATTTTCTCTTTAAGTGTTGAAAATGGAAGGCTATTAATCCTGATCGGATTCAGGCAGAAGCTGATCTTAATTTAACAATTGATAAATACCCTTGCAACCTTCGCAACAAAACGCTTTATCACCGTCTTGAGTTTTCAGTGTAAAGCCAGGTACTTCGACGGGCAACCCGCAAAGATCACACACTTTTTTAGTATCATTCATTATAATAAACTATATCTATTAAACCGGGATGGATAATAGCAAATTATTAACTGTACTACAATTTGTAGCAGTTATTATTTATGAATAATAATTTCCCTTTCTTCTGGCATGGAAATCCTCATAAATACCGCGGAAAAATAGGTTGCTAGCAAGCCCCAGCCGTACTGTTCACTCGTTCGCCACCCAACAAGGGGATGGTTCACATGCTCTCCAATGACTCAACGCGATTTCGTAAAGCCTGCATTTCCACTACGCAAAAACGCAACGTAAAAACACATGCACTATCGCTTCTGGGGACTACTCGGATCCTGTCTCACAGCGTTTGCCTGCTACGTCAAAAATTAACTTCACGCAAACGTTTGTTCGATGATGTGGCTATTTCCTGTCCATGGGTAAAATCGTGGAAAAAGTCGAAAAACCCCTCGATGATGACATTGGTTTGTCTGCTGAAACGAATTTTTCGTGTGATGAGCGCAACAAAAACCAGGTCGGAGAGCAAAGCAATCGCTTCAGCGTCCGGCAACAAGAGCCAGGCCGCCCCCGCTAAACCACCCAGACTCATGACACCAACGAAGGTGACCGGCAGTAGCCATATAGCGGAGCAGCGTAATTGCGCTGCCCAAATACCCACAGCTAGCATGGCAAGTAAATGATCAGCGCAATGTAAAGAATGAAACTACTACTCCAGTCACGACTGTCAACAGTCAGGCCCAAGCTATTAAACAGCACAATTCCTGACACCAGTAACAATCCCAGCGTGAGCGATAATTGCTGGCGATTAAAAGTTGAGCGAATGGGTGAGCTTATTTTTAAGTAATAGGAATTTACTCAGCTGTTATATTTAAGATGGCGGATTTTTCAACTATTTTCGAGTGTTAGGTAAGTTTAAGTTTCTTACAAGGGTGATTTTTTTGCATCTAGCCTGATTATTCGCTTGTTTTTTTATGATGATTTATTAGCACTAACAGGCGTTCGTTTGCGTTGAAAATAAATGCTCAAGGATTTTAAATGGCTCGGCCAATATCATAATTGAAATAGTTTGACGTGACAATTTGCCGCGCGACAGATTGCCGCGCGGCAATCTGCCACATTTTCCGAGACCGGATTATTGATTAGACTAACAGCGGCTCATAAATCAGCTGTAGACCAAATTTATCCAATCAATCTATATTCTTCGGAGATAAGTAATGAAAAAAAATAATTTAAGAGTGCTCGTCGCAACTCTGGCTATAGTAACTGTCGCTGCTTTCAACGTTACTAATGCTGAAAACACACAAACAGAGGCTGACAATAATCACAATAACTCAATGAAGCGCTGGGAAAGCAATACTGAAGAGACTAAAGCCGTCGAGGGCATTAAAGAAGAACGATCTGTTGCCTGGTTTGTGGCCAACTCTAAAGTAGCTCGCGCTCAAAATAAAGCTTGCTACAATAATCCCGATATAAAATCTACACCCAACTGCATTAATTCATTACATGCATTGGAAATAGTTTTTGCCGGCGCTAGTGGGCGTTGATAAGCCGCTAAATCCCGCGCGGGCCAATATGTTAGCTATTGCGCCCGCGTTAAGGTGTTATTTCTTTGTTATAAGTTCCCTAATCATGAGCCTTAAAAAGGTTGCATATCTTTTGCGTTAGAAAAGATATTCTTTTTTCCGGGGAACAGTAGATCTTTTTGTAGTTCTGACCTGTTGTCGGACAGCCTCCTAGATCCCGCATTCCGCTATGGTAAATGGAAGTCGTGACTGGCAGCTTTATTGCGATGAATATCGTTGAATTAACTTAGTACTCAGTCATGTTGGTGACGATTGAAAACTGACCATCTGGAGAGGCTTGTACCGATCGAATATTGACCAGGCAATTCACGTATCCTGCTTTGTTTTTAGCCGGAGAAAATGAGAGTGTATGACATGTCAATGTTCGCAAAAGTAAGACGGTTGTTTCATCGCGACAACCTATCCATCAGTGAAATTCAGCGACGGACAAGTTGTCGCAGAACAAATCGCCATCCAATTTCCAACATTTATTGAAATTGCGGGTATGGATCGGTTAAAAAATCCTAAATCCACGAACACACAAGGCATTGGCATCCCCTGAATCATAAAATTCGGTATAAAAAGTCCTGGGTTGTAGCCTGTTTTTTAGGGATTGCAGGATTTAGGATTAATATAACGCAACCAGCACAAGTGATAGGACTTATTCCTTACGTTTCCCCTAAAACGGCATAACAGACTGGCGTCAGTATCAGGCTGGCAGCCATCCCCACTAACAGCCCTGCTGATAAGGACAAGGTCATGGGAATCAGAAACTGGGCTTGCGGACTGGTTTCCAGCAGAGCTGGCAAAAATCCGGCGAAATTAGTCAGAAACGCTAGAAATATAGGCCGAAACCGTGCTGTACAGGCTTCGCAAATCAGCTCGGTAATTGGTTTTTGCTCATGTTCATGCTCTTTCAGATAATCCAGCAACACCAGGCTATCATTGACGACCACGCCGCTGGCAGCAATCATTCCGACCAATGATTCCATTGACAAAGGCAACCCTGCCAGCCCATGTGCCAGCACAGCGCCGCTCCAGGCGACTGGAGCGGCCAGCAGAAAAATAAAGGGCTTTAGGTAAGAGCGAAACGGCACGGCGATTAATACATAAATCACCAATAAAGCGATGAGGGTGTTCTGTTTTAATGTCGCTGCCATGGCTTGTTGATCTTGGCGTTCCTGACCGATGTCGATACTTAAACCCGGGTAACGTTGACGCAAACTTATCAATTCAGAGGCTTCCAGCTCAGTATAAAGGGCATTGACATCGGCCTTCTGCGGATCAACCCGCGCTTGCACTTTCAAAACACGACGACGGTCTTGCCGGATCAACCTGTCAACACCGGGGGTTAACGTAACCTCGGCCAGTGTGCCTAGTGGCGCTTGCTGGCCGTCTGGGAGCTGCACCGGCATTGCGGTTAAGTTATCCAGCGATTGCCGTTCTTCACGCGGATATCGCACCATGACTTTGACTTCATTGCGGCCACGCTGCAAACGCTCAACTTCATCGCCAAAGTAGGCGTGACGCACTTGGTCGGATAGCTCTTCAAGACGTAATCCTAAACGTTCCGCCTCCGGCTTTAAGGCTAAACGAACTTCAGGCTGGCCCGGTTCACTGGAATCTATGATATCGTAAACGCCCGGATAGGCGGCGAGCGTGTTTTTAAGTGCATCAGCCGCTTTAGGCAACAGCTCCGCGTCGGTGGCACCAAGATCAAATTCAATGTCGTAGGGCACATCGCCTTCCTTATACAGAAAATCAATTTTGGTGCGCCCCAGATCACCCATGCGCTTGCGCCATTCGCTGATAAAGTCTTCCACCACTATCCGTTGCCGCCCAGTCGCTGAAAACTCTGTCCAAAAGCCAGCGCCATGCTCCCAAAGGATAGTCTCCAGACCCACAACGACGCTGGCACGACTCGAATCAAGGCTACCCGGTTTTTGGTGTGCTTTGTCGACGCCATCCAGTTCATCCCGGAGTGAAAAAAATGCCCGTTCTACCTGTGCAGCCCGATGACGCGTTTCACTATAGGACATATCCTGGGGTGTCTTCAAAGAAACCCAAAAACTGTCTTTAACAACATCCGCCTGCATGGACAGTCGAATGTGGCCGCTATCCACCCAGACCGCGCACAAGATTATAAATACCACGAAACTGGCAAGGGTCAGGTAACGCCAGTCCAAGGCCCATTGCAGAAAAGGGCGGTAATAGCGATAGACAAACCGCTCCAGCCCCCGATTAAGTTTATTACGCAAACGATCCAGTCCCGAAAGCGATAGCCGTTGACGAGTGGGCGCTGCCAGATGTGAAGGCAGAATCAACAATGCTTCAATCAACGAAAAGACCAAGGTCAAAATCATGACCAGGCAAATGGGCTTCATCATTTGCCCTGCCCAACCAGGCAAGAACAGGCCCGGCAAGAAGGCCACCAGCGCAACCAGTACCGATAAAATGACCGGTAAGGCGACTGCCTGTACGCCACTAATGGCGGCTGCAAGGCTGGATTCGGCATCTTGCGCCTGACCTTCTTGCTGATGTGAATAGACGCTTTCACCAATGATAATCGCATCATCCACCAGAATTCCCATTGCCAGCAGAAAGCCGAATAAGGATAGCATATTCAGTGAAACATCCAGTGCCGGCATTAACCATAACGCCCCCAGCACAGAGGTGAAAATACCGGCACCAGCCCAGAGCGCCACCCGTAACCGCAGGAATAAAGTCAATACCAGACACACCAGCACAAAACCACCCAGCCCATCTTCGACCAGACTTCGCACGCGCTCTTCATAAGCCTGGGAGTCATCCCACCAGGTTGTTATCGCCAGACCTTCCGGAAGTTGCAATTGCTGACCGGCAACATAGTCATTAACCCGGCGTGCCACTTCAACGGCACTGTATTTAGTGTGTATTTCCCAACCTTGGGCAGGTTGGCCGTTGTAATGCCATTCCGAGAGGCGTTCTTCCAGACCGTCTTTAATGACAGCCACATCCACCAGATGCAGTTGCGTTCCATCGGCTGCCGTACGCAACACCAAGTTGCCGATACTGGTGGCATCCTCTGCTTTTCCTTTCACTCTCAGTTGTAATTCGCCTGCCGTGGTTTTTAACAACCCGTCAGATTGATCCAGTGAGGCGCGACGGATGGCTTTGGTCACATCATGTAAAGACAGCCTATATTGAAGGAGTTTGGCAGGAGAAACTTCGATGGCGATTTCATAAGGGGTTTCATAATAATTCCGTACCCAACGCACACCGGGAATCCGCTCCAAATCCGCACGGATATGTTCGCCATAGCGTTGCAGGGAAAGTGGATCGGTAGAGCCGTGCAAAGACACCCAAATAACACCGTCATCGTCATCCCGTTGAGCCAGTTTCACCTCAATTTTTTCCAGGTTTTTCGGTAGCCGAGGTATGCCCTGGACTAGCCCTTGCAAAGCGTTTAAGACCTGCTCCAAATTAGTGTCCGGTAACACGGATACCTTGATGATACAGGATCCCTGCTGAATTTCAGTCGTTAACCGCTTGACGCCCGGCTGATCTTTTATCGCTTCTTCGATGCGTACGCATACCGACGCTTCGATCTCCATAGGCCCCGCCCCCGGATAAAGTGCAGTGATTTCAATTTTTTGGGGGTTGAAACGGGGAAACACCTCCTTGTCCATAACATTGAAACCGATCACACCCCCCATAATAATGAGCAGCATCAATAAATTGGCTGCCACCGGATTGGCTGCGAACCAGACAAACAGGCCGCCAGATTGCCGCTGTTGAGATAACTTCATCGATTATCCGCCTTTGCACGGTCAGTGTCGGCATTTTCAGCAACCCTGACCGTCATCCCTTCCACCGGCACCTCTATCCCTGAAGTCACAATCCGGTCGCCTGCGTTCAGCCCCTCTTTCACGAGGATGCGATCCGGCTCGTTGCGCAGCACGTTAAGGCGACGGCTATGCAATTTTTGTGAAGCGTCAATCAGTAACACTTCCTGGGCGGCGTTCATCGCCCATTGCGGCAGCACAAACACACCTTGTATTGCCTTGCCTTCTATTTCGGCTTGAACAAACAGTTTAGAGAGGAGCGGAGGACGATTATCTTTTTGCTGGTAAGGTGCCTGTACTTCGGCAACGGCATACAGTACACCCGTGCTTTCATCCAACGTACCTTCGGTGCGGACGATATGACCTTCCCAGATTTGCATGGATCCTGCGAACTGTGCGCTAAGGGTCACTTTAGGGCCTTGCTCCCGAACGCCAGTTTGGGAACGAGACGAATTGCGACGGGTTCCTAACGGTAAATCGAGAAAGCCAAGCTGGCTAGTGGACAGCGGTAATCTTATTTCAGCGACATCAATAGAATAAATCCGGGCAAGTTTTTCTCCCGGTTGAATGAATTGCCCCAGGCCGATATTTTTGCTCTGCAAGCGCCCTGTGAAGGGTGCGTGCAGTTCGCAACGGCTGCGTTTAATCCGAACCAGCGATAAATTAGCTTCCGCCGCTTTGAGTTTGGCACGGCCTTCGGCCAATTGCGGCTCCCGCATAGCCAGAGCCGAGGGCGCACCTTCACCCAGTGCTTGCCATTCGTTACGAGCTTGATCAGCCTGTGCTTCTTCCATTACCAGTAAGCGTTTGGCTTCGGCAATTTGAGCCTGTGCATGGACAATTGCAGCATCATAATCACGCGGATCAATCGACACCAACAAGTCGTCGTGGCTAAAAAATCCCCCAGCAACAAAATCCGGATGCAGATAAGTAATTTTACCAGCCACTTCAGGAATCAGATCAATTTCATTTCGTGGCGTGACGATACCCTGGGAATGGACATTGAGTATGACCGTTTGTGGTTGAACCTGAATCACGGACACAAGAGGCGCTTCATTTTTCGGGGCTTGCGTAACCAGCCGGGGACGCAGAGCCATCATAGCCCAAGCGGCAGCAATGCCAATCAACAACAAAATGGTCGGCAAGATGATTTGCAGCCGTCTTTTTTTCTGCACTAAACACCACCGCCCAAAGCCAGATAAAGGTCAATACGATTGCTGAGCAATTGCCGCTGCACAGTCAGATGCGCACTTTGGGCATTGAGCGTGCTGCGGTAACTGTCCAACAACGTCAGGATTTCAATCAAGCCCTGCTGATAGGAAGTCACTGCCAATCTGCGGCTGGCCACGGTTTGCTGCACCGCTTCCTGGAGCGCCTGTTCCTGTGCTCTTAGCCATTGCTCAGCAGCCAAGGCTTGTTCCACTTCACGAAAAGCATTAAGCGCAATGCGTTGATAGTTATTAAGCGCCTCTTTGGTCAGTGCCTCGTTTAAGCGTATTTCGCTTTTTAAGCGCCCGCCTGTAAAAATGGGTTGTAGCAAACCCGTCGCCAGATTCCAGGCAGCAGTGCGAGGGTCGGCCAAATCGGTTAAGGCGGCGCTACTGGTACCACCGCTGGCAGTTAAGGTAATCCGGGGCAACAGTGCTTTTTTTGCACTTTCCACGCGGAAATCCATTCCCTGCAACCGCGAGAAGGCCGCGACCAGATCCGGACGCCGTTCCAGCAATTGTGACGGTAAGCCAGCCGATAAAACCGCTGGCGGCGGGGGTAAAAACCGTAGCGATGCAATGTGCGCGTCTGTGCGGCCGTTCGGATAACGGCCCAGCAACACCTCCAACCGGCGGGAAATTATTTGCACCTGATTACGCGACTGGGCAACTTGCGCTTCGGCATTTGCCAGATCGGTCAGCGCCAAACGCAAATCCAGTCCGCGCGTTAATCCCCGGACAAAGCGTCCTCGCACCAGATCGACAATAGTGCGGCGATCCTTGATGGACTGTTCTGCGACCTCCGCCTGGAGATTCGCTTCGATCAATTCAAAATAACTTTGCGCCGTGCGTGCCGCCAACGACAAGCGGGCCCCCTGAAAGTCCGCAGATACTGCTTCGGCATCCTGTTGTACGGCTTGTTGGGCAGCCTTAATCCGTCCCCAGACATCGATTTCCCAGCTCAGGGTAAATAAGGCGTCAAAGGCATTATAGCCATTGCTTCCAATGCCGTTGTTGAGGACTCCCGTACCTGAATCCGTGCGCACATAGCCCGCTACAAAACCCAATTGCGGCCAACGCCCGGCACCGGCAATGATAGTTTGCTGCCGTGCCGCATCCACTCGCGTAGCGGCAACTTTAAGGTCGAAATTATTATTTAGTGCATCGTTTACCAAAGCAGTCAAGGCCGGATCGGCAAAAGCGCCTACCCATTCAGTCGTGATTTTGCTTGTTGAGGATTTGGCTGCTGTCCAGTGTTCAGGTGTGACGCCATGGGTATTGGCCGCGTTTCTTACCGGCGTATTAGCGCAGCCGGTCACGATCAACACCAGAATACAAAATTTTATGCGTAGAGTGGCTAACATAGTGTTGAATAGTAGTCTGTCATTCCAGCAGACATGACGATATTTGTGACTATCGATAAGCCGTCCATAAAGTAATACAGCCCGCGCTGCCTCAGCACCAAGGCATCACCGGTACACGATTGATGCGGCTCTTGGTGTTGGCACATTCTACGTACGACAAAACTTGGCTCAGCAATTTTACACATTAGAATGGGCAATTTACTGTTCCACTGTCACAAAAGCTATTTTTGAAATCCCGGAATGCTGGACAGTGGCCATCACTTCGGCCAGTTTGGCATAAATCACAGCTTGATCGGCATATAAATGTAGCGCCGCTTCCGGATTTTTAGCCAGTTCACTTTTCAACGTGGTGTCTAGGGCGACAAGATCGGCGATGGGCAATTTATTGAGGGTGATCATGCTTTGCGCATCGATACCCAATTGCAACGGTGGCGCTTTCACATCCGGCGTGGTCTCGGCAGTTTTCGGTAACGTCACCTGCATGGATTGCGTCAATAACGGTGCCGTCACCAATAAAATAATCACCAATACCAACATTACATCGACCAACGGTGTAACGTTGATATCGCTCATGGCTTCTTCGTTGTCTGATTGCGCTTTAAAGGCCATGGTTATTCCTTCGTGAAAGCGATATGGATAAAGCTGGCAACGAAATTTTCCAGGCCGGTACGGTGTTGTTTGAGATGACGCAGCAGAAAATTATAAGCCAACACGGCAGGCACCGCCACGGCGATACCGATGGCGGTGGCAACCAAAGCATCGCCAATGGGGCCTGCCACCACATCCAGACTGGTCGAACCACTTTCAGTAATTTCATGCATGGCATGCATGATGCCTATTACTGTTCCAAATAGCCCGACAAACGGTGCGGTACTACCAATACTGGCAAGTAACGTCAGACCAGATTCCATAACCCGCGTTTCCTGTTGCATAGCGCCCAGCAAAGTCTGCGCCAGCAACTCATCGGGAGCCCCCAGATATTTAAGGTGTTTACCGGATAACTGGAGACTATCATCCAGCCAGATAAAACCTTTGCTTGCAATTCTTGCCTGTGGGCCTCTGGTGACAATTACGGGCAGTTTTTTTGCGCTAGCCAAATCAGGGGCATCCCAAAACGCCCTGTCAAAACGCCGGTTGTAATAACTGTTTTTACTAAATTGCCAAATCTTAAACAGAATAAGCGTCCAGGTCAGTACTGAAAATATAAGCAACGTATAAAAAGTTCCTTCGATTATCAGATGGGGTTCAATATTGTAGGGCATTCTCTCTTTCCTTATTTTAATTGTTTAAAGTGAAAATAATGGGTACGATAACCGAACAGGCAACCGTTGTATTGCCTCGTTTAGCGGGCATAAACTGCCATTTCTCCACAGCTTCTACAGCCGATTCATCCAAGATATCGTGACCGCTACTGCGATGTATAGTGATGGCTTCGCTTAGCCCTTCGGCAGTCACCTTTACCCGTAGCAACACTTGCCCCTGCCAGCCTCGGCTGCGGGCAGTCGCAGGGTATTTCGGTTTGGGATTGGTGCCGTAATTGGCATTAAAGCTGGCTTCGCTATAAGACTCTGCATTGCCCTGTGTACCCTGTACTGATTTTGCCGCAGTAGCCGTATCGCTACTCGCCTCTGAAGCATCCGAAAACGATTCGGTCAGTGATGGCGCAGGCAGCATTGCATCACTAACAGCCACCGGTTTTGGCAGCTTGGCTTGTTTAAGGATGTCCGGGGCTTTTTTCTTGACCGGCTTTTTCGGTTGAATCGGTGGCTTAATCGGTTCGGTCACTTTGTGCGGGGCAGGCGGTGCGGTTGAAGCCTGCAAACCCGGAGCTGAAACCATAGACACTTCCATCATAAGAGGCTGTGCCAGCGTAATAGGCTCCACTGGCTTCAACAGCCAAAGTGCTCCCCACAGATGTAACAGCAAAACCAATAGCAGCAATAAGCCCGCGATAGACTGCGGTTTTTCTTCGCCAGTTAAATGTTCAAGCAAGCTTTGTTTTCTGCACATAATGGGCATTGTCGCGACCGGAAGCTGTTTTTGCAGCTTGCTCAGGCCATCTTCGTGGTTATTGAATAAATACATCATGAACTATTACTTTCCTTTATTGGCACACTTGCCGCAGTACCCGCTCATGGGGCTTAGCACTTAACACAGAATAGATTTGTCAGGTCTATCCCGGTCAATTTGTTCCGAATAAAATACGGGTGGCTTTATTTGACAACCCAAGGCGTATCAACTATCGATCAATCCTGGGTTTCAATATGATGATCCAATAACGCAATGAATCTATCCAGCGTGCTTTCGACTTTTACAAGGCTTTCCTTGATTAGATCCAGTTGGTTCTGAAGGTCATGGTTGAGATGATTAAGTTTGCCCTGTAGCTCATGGGCATTGTCATGGATATGCTCAAAATGAATCTGAAAATATCGGGGTAAAGGAAATAAACCAATCAGATCCTCCTCTTTCAGAATAAGGCTGCGCTTGTCAAGATTCACGCGCGGCTTGAGTTTCTTATCATGCCTGTGTTCTTGTAAACATTTTAATAATGTCATGTCGTTTCCCTTGTAAAGATCAGTCTGATAAACGCCGTTTTGTGTATTTGCCAAGCAACGGCTCCTGAGTTTTCCGGACCTTTCCCACCCGCCGCTTTTGCAACCAGCGAATAATACCAGTCACATAAAGTATCAAGGGCACAAGGCCTGTCATTAAAATAATACCTTGCCCCGTCAAGCCGAACGCTTCGCCTGAGTGCAATGGATAAAGCCATTGTTCAAACAGGTCGCCCGTCGTGGCGGTGCGATTTTCCCGCACATGCAGAATTTTGCCGCTGTATTGATCGATCCAAACGCTCCGGTAAGGGATTTTTAGATTAACCTCGTTGACTTCCCGTTTACCGACCAGATACACATCGCTTTCATTCTGGGGAAAAATAATCCACCGGTATTCACCATCAGGAAAACGTGCATTGGTGATCGCTTTAACCTTGGCAAGGCTGATTGGACTTTTATCCTCCTTGGGAACTGTACTTTTATAAGTA
>JBAXXH010000113.1:0-11440 GCA_037127995.1 Methylococcaceae bacterium
ACGTCTGGCATGGATTCAGCAGTGTGGGGGCACATAACAGTTTGCGCCACATAAACCAGGTAACTTACCCTCAACGGAACCAGCAGTTGCAACTGCGACTGCCGCAGCGCCAAATGGCAACGAATTTCAAATGTTTCGCTTTGCGTTAGAAATGGATAAAGAGGCGTTCGTCAAAAAATCGATGAAATTGGACGCAGCACAAGAAAAAAAGTTTATGGACGTGTATTACATTTTTAACGCCAAGTTGATGGCGTTAAATAAAAAACGGTTGGTGATCATTGCTGACTATTTGAGTAACATTGATAAATTGACAGATGCTAAAGCGGGTGAGCTTGCAAAACGTACGATTGAATTTCGCAAACAGCGTATCGCACTTGACGCAACTTACTACGCCGCAGTAGCAAAAGCGACTACGAAATCAATTGCGGCGCGTGCCTTGCAAGTTGAAAACATTTTACAAGGTGCTGGCGATGTCGCTATTGGCTCTCAACTTCCTTTGATACCGCAATAGCAAGATAATTGGCCAGTGCCAAAAGTCTGTTCTGTGTTAAGTGGATAGCTATCACATAGAGCCGTTATTTATATTAAAAATTGGAGAAATAATAGTAGCCAGGCAGGCCTGGCTGAAAGTCAATTATCCTAGAAAAATCATTTCGTCCACGAAAAACACAAAAAATTTCAAAGACATATCAAGCTGTAAGCCATCATCCAAAGGGTGGATAGATTTGATTATCCACCCCAAGAACTGCTTTCTATTGCGAAAATAACAAGTAACTGGTTTTAGATATTTTGTTTTAGTTACTGGTGTTTATATTTTTGATAAATACATAAGCGCAGGCAACGGCTATACCAAAAACACTGGTAAGAAGAAAATCTATTATCATAATAATGACGCTCCTATTGTTAATGTAAACTCTATTGCATTGCTTCATCAAGATTGCTCAATAATGAATCAAGGTCGTTCTTTAGAAGAACTTACCAATGATTAAGCCATTTCCATGCCAAGGTGGATAAATTAAATAAATCATTAAATATCAAAAACATAGATAAATAAAGATGAATTTAAAAAAGATAAGAAAACCTCAGTGGTTGAAATAAACCAGTAAATAAGGTTTATTTCAACCACTAATATTTTGAACTGAGCGGGCGGGAGAAAGCGTTGCCTAACGAACTAATACACCTGCGAGAAGCTTTCCCTTACTTCTTTAAGTTCCATAGCTATTTCACGACGCAAACGAAAGTCACGTCTGGAATGGGCGATGTTATAGGGAATTTTGGGGTTTCTTTCGTACTTAACCGCAGTGCGAACAAGACCTATCCATTGCCTGTCATTATCTTCCATTTCTTTAAAGCGATTACGAATCCGCTCTAATTCCTGATTACAATAGGTCACAAAACCAGCGGCATAAAATACACTGTTTTTTAGATAATCTTTTAATGCTGCTAAATCACCGTTAATTTCTTCGACAACTTGCTCAAAATTATTGGGTTCGGGTACTTTGTCCTGCTCTTCCGACTCAGTGGATGATGAATAATTTAAATCCTGACTTATCGCCGCTTTAATCGCGGTTTTGACCGTTTTTCCAACAGCCGGTGAAGTCACTGTTTTATTGGCCCACAAGCCGTAGCGTAAATAATGGGTAACATCCTGTTTGTTCATATCGACACCCTGATAGAAGGCTTCCAAGGTTTTAATCTCGGCTGAACGTTCATTCAATAAACGTTCACGCGCTTGTAACGGTTTCGCTATAAAGGCTTCAACGGCAACACGACCAAAACGTAAAAACAGCACCTGAAAACCATGGCGAATGCGTGCCTGTTCGATATTTTCATCCGTATTTAATAAGGTTTTACGCACGTCTTCGGTTTCCCATAGCAGTGCCTGTGTTTTTTGAACAATTTGATCGATCAAGACTTGCAATGATTGCGCTAATTGGTCAGTCAGTTCGGTTTCAAATTTTTGCTGAATTTCTCTAAAGAGTTCTTCGCGAATCTTGTAATTGCCTTCACGCGGGTCGGGCATTGAAATTGTTCTGCCTGATGTATAAATACGTTTTAACTCATCCATTTGGCCGGTGGTAAGATTGGATAGCAACGCTTCAATTTTTTCATCATAAGCGGCATGTAATGTCGCCAGTTCCTGATGTTCGGCACCCAGCGCATCGGCTTCCTTACGCCCTTGAATGCTTTCGGCATACCAGACGTCAAAGTCTTTTTTAATGCGCTGCCATTCGCGTCCCCACCATTGATTAAAGTCTTTGCCCAGCAGGTCATCTTCTTCTATATCGCCATCCGCTATCGCGCCATAAACGGGTTCAAGTTGAACCAAAATATCGCCGGCATAGAGTCGTATATTACTGACCAGTGCATCGCAACGTTTTTGCAATACCTCGGCGCGTTCGTGATCGATGTAATGATTGACAGTCTCTTTTAACAGCAATATGCCATCATTGATACCCAGTTTTTTTAATTTTAGTTTATCGTCTGCGCTTTTATTGCGCAGCAAGGTATCTTCTGAAGGTATGCCAAAATCAACCAAATGAGCACGCGCACAAACCGGTATCATGCGTCGCTCGGGAACAGCGGGCCAATAATTTCTGTGTTTTGCCAGGGTTTCCTTAAAATCAATCTGATCATCCAACGCATCTGCTTGCGTGAGCACCACAAAAATTTTATCTGAGACTTTTATACCGGGATCTTCAGCGTCTGCAATAAGCAATATTTCCTTTTCCGGCCCGGTAATGGAAGGTTGCTTCATCTCCTTGGCATAAATAATTGCATCACAACCCTTTAATCGGTCAATGGCTTGTTCCGAATGCATCTGAATGCCCGAATTAAAACCGGGAACATCATGAAAAATGATATCCCGATCACTTCGTAGGCGCACTGTTTTAAGTTGTATGCGTTTAATGGCTAAAGACTGCGCCCGATTTTTAAAAATCGCCGATTGTAATTGTTCATTAATTTCACTAATATCTATAAAACCTTGGGTAAAACCATTTTTTTGCTTGGTGAACTCGTAAATGGCATGCAGGTTTTTCTCAGTGTCATCAAAATCCTCTTGTATTTCTTTCCTTTCCTTATCACCCAACGTACCTTCCAGAGCCGCTTGTCTTTGCTGCTGAATCTTGCTTATCTCTTCCTTGCTATAGTATTGAATTGACAGAAGTTGATCTTGTTCAGTCTGGGCCGACCAGATTTCTGTACTGGTGAAGGTACATCTCTCGCGTGCAGAAGGTAAAATCTCTTGCCCTAACCAGGCATTCAGCAACGCACTCTTACCTGCTTTTTCCAAACCAATAACAGCAACTTCAAAACGGTTGGCATGTAAACGCTCCAGTTGTCGGTTTAGTCGTGCGTGTTCTACGTTGAGTTTTTCCACAAGCTCGGGTGCAATATCTTCGCTTGTTTTATTACACAGTGTGACCAATTTATCCGCTAATACTGAGGTTATTTCTAACCGCGCCAGTTGTTGTTGACAAGTTTCCAGCCAAGTAGCCATAGATGTTCCAGAATTGTTAAATACTTTTTGGGTAGTGTGTAGGTTGGGTTAGCGTTGCGTAACCCAACCTACGGACTTGCAAGTATCCGTCGCTTAGTGACCGACCTCAACCTTGGCACCCTTGGCCTGACCAATGTCGGCAAGCGTTTCGTTGAACCAGGATGTATCAAGATCAAACGGCTTTCCGCCTTTGATGCGAGGAAATTCAATCGCACGCAGAACACCGCCACGGTCTTCATCATGTCCTATTACGCCGGATTCACGACGGAAGGCGCATTCGACAGCCAGATCAGCGCAAGACTTAATCAAGCGAATATCTTCAACATTTGAAGCAGCGGCTCTGGCAAAATAGCCTGATTTTTGAATCAGGGTTTTTTCCGCACCCAGCATTTCCGCAAACTGTTCACCAAACCATTTGCCGGGATTAACCGCATCAAGCTTTACATGACCAAAAGCGTCGCAAGGTACTTCTTGCCCTTTGGCCTGCATTTCGGCAACGATGGATTCAACACCGGCTCCTTCGGAAACAAAAATATTGACACAGTCATATTTATCCATAACGGCACGCAGACGTTTGGCTTCAGCAGCAATATCAACGGTCATTTCCGGAATAAAAATGCCATGAACTTCAAAGGCATTACGATCAAGACCCAATTCAGGCAACCATTCAGCGCGATCAAGCAACTTACGGTATTCCTGAGCCGTGGCAGCCGTTAGCCATCCGCAACTGCGCCCCATCACTTCATGAACAATCAACATACGCGGATTGGCATTATTTTCAGCGACTACGTTCCAAAAGTAACGGGCTCCCTGCTCTGCCGCTGTCCAGGCACCCAATGATTGCTTGATTGGGAAGACATCGTTATCAACAGTTTTTGGCAAGCCGATAACGGTAAGACCGTAATTGTTACTGGCAAGAAAAGCGGCAAGATCGGCCGCTGCGGTATTGGTATCGTCACCACCGATGGTATGAAGAATATCAACGTTATCTTTAACCAATTGATCAGCCGCTACTTTTTGCGGGTCTTGACCTTCTTGTACCAAGCCGCGTTTTAGGCAATCTTTAACGTTGGTCAATTTAACGCGACTATTGCCAATCAGCGATCCGCCAAAACGATGTAGAAGCCCTGCTTTTTCACGCATTGCTGGCGTTACAGTATAAAAATCGCCCAGTAACAGACCTTTGTAGCCGCTACGATAACAAATGATTTCAATAGAAGGATCGATTTCAGTATAACGTTCGATAAGACTGCCGATAGCGGAGTTTAGGCAAGGTGCCAAACCGCCTGCGGTTAAAATTGCGACTTTTTTGGGTTTGTTCATAGGAATTGTAAAGTATGAAGTTAAACAAAAGTTATGGATCGGGAATTAGATAACAGGGAAGACAAATAGAAAAATGCGTCAACCTGTTTACGTTATTAAATTACCCTTTCTAAATGTAAGGAGAATGATACAGCATCCTTTGCTGTATCGTTCCGCACCAAATCTCAAATCACACGCTCATTTAATGACTTGCACTTCCAGAGCGCAGCAAAGAAAATGCCAGCGCGTAAGCTTTGACTTGGGACTCCGATGGAATCGCAATTTTACCATATTACAAAATAATATCTTTTGTTTTGTTGTTAGCGTGCTTGATGACTTATTTAACAGGTTTTTTTGATTAGGTGATAACGCGAGATTAGCTAAAACCGACTATAAGAGTTTCGATTTTTTATTGTACGATGGCGAAATGGCCGATATCCGGCCGACCATTCTCCTTTGATTTAATAATCAACGGAGATTTTTGACAGGATGTGAAGATAAAACGCCAGCGTTTATTTTTTAAAATAACCGCTAACAACTGCCGAAAACGACAGCTCGTTTTTAGCCAAGGGCTTGATGATCAAGAGTGCATCCCACAAAATTTTTGCTGCCTTGGGTAGATTCCTTATGCTTTGTCGAACCAAATCAAAGGCACCAAACACCGCCAGACAAATGAACTGTTTTATCAAAGAATAATGGTTCCTGTTCAATCCGGCCAAAATAGCAATAGACTCTTGCGCGTCAGCACCACCACATTGCAGGTATTTGAATACCGCCGTTTTAAGCAAATCGTTAGACATCACACCATACAGCGCGTTGGCAAGCACATTCAGATTAGCGTTGGCGTGTTGTCTGTCACGGTAATAGGCTTCGATTTTATCGTGAATTAAATCGGTATTATAAAAATCAGGCATCGCCAATAAATGCGCACTCAATATTTGTATATCCGAGAATACCGCAGTCAGGCCGCCACCGGTTAACGGATGGCGCATATTAAGTGCATCACCCAGCATCACCGCACCTTTGCGGATGATAGGTTTTGCCGCCATATAATGATTGGGCATCACTTTAAATCCGCCTTCATGCATGGCTTTCTCGTAACTGTCAAGCATACATTCCGGGATATAAGGCGTTACATTGGCATCCAAATGGGCTTGCAATAACAATTTTCTGGGCAACTGGTCGCCCGGATAATCGATTAGAATCCTGATTTCATAATTGGAAATTGGATAACAAATAAACGGCGTGGGTCCCGATAAAAACACATGACCATGCCTTGGAAAAGGCATTTCACAGTCTTTTAAAATCAAGCCTATAAAATAAGAGGTCACAGTTTTTTTATTATTGCTGAGATCCTCTCTAAAATTTGAAAAGAAGCCGTCACTGGTAATGGTTAAGGGTGCATGAATAGTTTTTATCTCGGACGTGAGTGACTCCCGGTAACTAACGCCAATAATTTCATGCCGCTCATTTTCCAGCAGCTGCAAGGCCTTGCCATGGATTTGCTTAACTGATTCATTCTGCAAGGCAGAGGCCCTGATTTTCTGCAAAAACAGACCATTATGCAGACCCATTCCCTTATAGTGATCCGGATAAGGAATGGTTATTTTTTCATCGCCTTGCAGCAATGAATAACCATCAACCGGCTGCGCATCAAAACCCTCCAGCAAATTTCCAAGACCCATTTGCTCAAGCGACAACACAGCTCCCGGCTGTAACAACTCGCCGACAATACGTTTTTTCTCTTTATAGCACTGATCAATTAACGCAATCTTAACGCCTTTGGGGGCGAGATACGCGGCAATGGTGGCACCGGCCATGCCAGCACCGATAATGCAAATGTCAAATTCTGATTTCATATTAGGTTCTTGATATAAAAACTGTAAACTGCGTTGATTGTCTTATCATCCCTGAATAGTCCGCCTATAATATCGACTCAACGCCCAGACAGGAAATATATTCCTATAGTTAGCGTAGGTTATCATACAGTTATAATTAAAAACCCCGGAAATATTTTCCTGTGACCAATCGCCAAGATCGGTTTGTCTGTTCAACAACACCTTGATACCTGCTTCAAGCACTTTTTTATCATCAAAATCAGCGGCCATTAAGGTCAGCAATGCCCATGCAGTATTAACCACTTGAGACGTAACCGCCTCACTATAAAACAGTTTAGAACAAGATTCGAAAGTTTCACCCCAACCGCCATCAGTTTTTTGCTTGCCCACTAAAAAGACACAGGCTTTATTGATACTGTCCGCTAAAATTATGTCGTCATAATAACCTTTATCCTTGGCTTTGCTGAGCGCTTCTACGCCAAACCAGGTAGCATAAGTAAAACAGACCGCCCAACCGCCATACCACGAACCATCTGTCTTTTGCTGCTTAAGAATAAAATCAATGCCTGCACTTATTGCTTTGCGTATTTCGCTATTTTTAAAGTCGGGATAAACTTCCTGAATCTCCAATAAAGCAATAACACACGCTGCGGTACATTCCGTCCATGAATAATCTATCATTATATCGGCAAACACTTCAGAGGGATTAAGTTTTTCCAGCCATTTGGGCGCACGCGTTAATTCATAAGTTGCCCAGCCCCCATCGGTATTTTGATAAGAAAGGATGATATCGGCCGCTTGTTTGATGCGTTGCTCATCAATTACCGGTTTAACCAGACTTGAATGATGAAGCGCCAAAGTGGCACTTAAACCCTCTGCGGTACAATCGGCCACCGGCCAGCCTTGTTCAGCGGTTGAAAAAGGCCAACTGCCGATCATGGGATGACGGAAAAACTCGGCATGTGTGGAGTGCTCGGCTTTGATTTGCGATAACTCGATAAACTGATAGCTTTTTGCCAATGTCCCCGGAAATAAAGTGCCCAAGTCACTTTCCAGTATCGCCCGGGTTGCAAAAGCGGTGTCCCAAAGCTGTGAGCCATTGTAGCCACTCATTTTCATGCCATCTTCAGCAACCCACAAATAATCATACCAACGCGCGACATGCTTTTTAAATTGCTCAGACTCTTTGCCGTAGGCATGCCAGATACAAATAGAGTTAATGGCTTTATTAACAGGCCCTATATCAAGGTATTCGGTTTGCTCATCTTCCGCATTGAGGTATTTTAAAATATAGTCAGTGGCTTTTTTTCTTAACCAGGGCCATTTGATATTTTCATAGTTATTGGTGAAAAAGTTCATCCACTTCAACACGGGAGAAGGCGTGGTGTAACAATCTTTTTCGCAAACTACATTACGTTGTTTCGGCCAGTTAATAGCGGCGAAATCGTCATTATAGATTTCTTCCCTCAATGACAAAATCAGTTCGTTTTCGGGCACTTTAATGCGTTGGGCATAACAATAGGCCATCGGCAAGTAAACCATACGGCTATGACACCAGTAACGCCAAGGATGTATCGGCAACCATTTGGGAAATAACCACATTTCAGGAAACAGGCTGTTAAAACCTTGCCAGTCATAACAATTTAGAATGGACAGATAAAACTTTCCCCACGAGGGAATGCCGGTTGCGCCGCCATTGTTTTTGATCAACGCCCTCGCAGTGATTAACTGTTCATGATTTTTATCGACCCCCAGAATACGCAATGACACGTATTGCATGACCGTACCAAAGAGGGTCGATTCACCTTCAATATGCATGCCCCAGCCAGCATCTTTATTTTGATGATTAAACAAGTAAATCTTCATCATTTCCCGATGCGCTTTGGGGAACGGTGTATCAGAAATATAAGAGGCTATCAGTAATCCGGGCAAAAGAAATAACGGGCCGCCGTAATCACTAGGCCAATGCCCGGCGTCACTTTGCAAACAAGAAAAGTAGTTAATGCCTTTGATGACCGCATCGGTGACTTTTTGTGCATCGGGATTCTCTGCTTGCGGAATTTGTCCTGCAAATTCCTTAAACTTCGCGTTAATGGCTGCGTGTCGATAAACCTTATCACCGGAATTGGGATTGGTGAATTTATCAAACTGAAAATCTTCAGCAAACTGAGTTATTTCCTGGTCTGAAATGTCATCAACATTTTGTAGATGTTCATTGATAGCCTTTGATCCGGGCTTAAATGCCCAAATATGCCGTCCCTTTTCAGTCAGTAGTTGCCAGTTTTTCCAGCTAGATTTTACTTTAAGCATCGATAGTTATCAGGTCTGGTTTAGTCAAAAAATGGTGCGTTATTAGTAAGCACTCAGTAGTGTCGGCTTCAATCATAGAACACGGATGACACTGATTAAAAATGGATTTCAACAGATTTTTTTCAGTCGAAAAATACCTTAAGTGTTTATCGGTAATATTTTCATGAGCTTAAAAAACTTTTATTATCCGTGTTTATCAGTCAAGTCCGTGTCATCCGTGTTCTATTTTTAACGGCTGAGCAGTTGGCATTTTTATTTGTTAAACAAGGCAATGCGCACCATTGCCATAAACCCTTTCAGCTTTTTAAAGAGACCGGGTTGACTGCGTAAGCGCTCGTGACCGGGCAGCAACTGTCCTTTGGCCAATTTGCCTATTTTTCTTTTTACCGCAGGATCAAGTTTGCCATCGGCGGCCAGCTCAAAAAACAAGGCTTTCACATTACCCAAATCAAAAAAGTCCCGTTGCCATTCCCATTTATAATCACCGCCATAACGAAACCAGGAACCCCCTATGCCGACGACTTCATAATGTGTACCGTCTTCACGGAGTGCGGGCGATACTTGACGCCATAAGCCTATCACTTCGCCTTGTTTTTCATCAATTAAAATACGATGATAAGGATAGCGCCAATCTTCAAAGCCTTCCATTTGAACGCCTAAAGCCCATTCTTCTATCTCTTTACGGCTACGCGCTACAAATTCTTCATTGGGGCCAATATTCCAGCGATATTCTGCATCGTCGGTGTACATGGCACCCAAATGCTTGGGCCAGTTACCTTCTTTTTCAGCGTCACGATTGGCTTGCAACCAACGTTCAACCATTTCTTCAAGTTCTGCTCTGGGATATGCGGCCATTCTTTGTCTCGGTTACTCGTTAATTAAGTTAACAATAATTGCTTTGGTTGGGCAATATTTTTCGGCTTGCCGTGCTTTTTCCAGAAAATCCAGTGCAGGATTTTCCTGCAAAACCGTTAGATTGCCCGCCTCATCTACCTGAAAAAGCTCTGGCGCTTCCGCCATACAGGTTGCATGACCCTGACAAAGCTCCCGGTCGATTTTTATGTGAAAACCAGGGCCGGTTTGCAGGTTTTCTTGTGCTTCAGTTGTCGTTGATTCAGCAGCCGTTGTCTTTACAGCCTTGCGTTTGATGTACCGAACACGGCAAGGCGATACGGGCTGCACGACCATTTGGGTAAAATCATCCTGATAATGATCTTTCTCGTCTACCAGCTCAAACGTATAACGACGTAATAAAATGCTAAAAATGGCTTTTAATTGCAACATGGCAAAAGCGTTGCCTGTGCATTTATGTTTGCCGCCACCGAAAGCAATCCAGCTAAAAGGCAGGGCATCCTCCTGACGGGCTTCTGAATAACGATCTGGATCAAATTTTTCCGGATCAGGAAAAACCTCGGCTATCCGCTGGGAAACGCGTGGTGAGGCGCACACATATTTCCCGGCTTTAACCGTATAACCTTTAAAGTGAAAGTCTTTCATCACTTTTCTAATTAAAAATATTAAAGGCGGATGCAAGCGTAACACTTCTTTAATAACATTTTCCAATGCCGGTATTTCACGTAAAGACTGAAAAGTGACTTCGCCATCAGTACCGAACAATTCATCCAGTTCTTTCAACACGACCACCAACGCTTCCGGCCGGCGCGCCAATTCCAGCAAAGTCCACGCGGCTGTTCCTGCTGTTGTATGATGCCCCGCGAATATGGTTCCAATTAACATACCCGTTATTTCATGTGCTGACAAGTGACTGCCGTCATCATATTTGGATTCAATCAATAATTGAAAGGCATCTTCGCTTTTTTCGGTCTTTAACGCTCTTTTAGCAATAATACCGGTCACCAGATCTTGCAATCTGGCGCGCGCTTTATCACGGCGACGAAATACCGGCAACGGTAAATAAGGAAAAACAAACGCCAGAGGATTTACGCCTTTTTCAAGGTCGTGATAAATTTTTGCAAATTCTTCGTTCAGTTCATACCTGAATTCATCACCCAGCAGACAGTGGCTGGAGGTATAAATAGTCAGTTCTTTCATAAACTCAAGCAGATCAATTTCGCCGGTATCGCCCCAACCGGCAATCATTTGCTCAACCTCCCGGACTATCACTTGCGCATAGCCACGCATCGGTTTATCGCGCAATACCGGCATGAGCATTTTAAGTTGTTGATCTTTTTTGTGCGGAGGTGCATCAAAAACCACGCCTTTACCAAAAATAGGCGTCATGATTTTATAGGCCTGGCTTTGATCCAACTGCGCATCGGGCGCACGAAAAAAAGCTTCATTCGCTTCAGGGCCGGTCATTAACACCATTTTTTGATGAAACATTCGAAACTCACCAATTTCTCCCAGTGACTCCCTAAGGTTCACCATGTACTGAAAAGGATTTTTTCCGAATTTGAGCATGTGCCCTAAAAGCGGCAAGGCACCCGGCATTTTAGGCGGCTCTTTGACCGGAGAGGCAGTGTTATCG
>JBAXXH010000114.1:0-11333 GCA_037127995.1 Methylococcaceae bacterium
GCCAAACCAAAATCAGAATTTGGGATGGTTGTTAATTACGCTGAGTAATTACGAATTTTTAACTATGGACAGTGATACCGGAGAGCCTGCAGGCGATGAGGTGGGTCGTTATTTTTTCGAGTTGTTTTCAATCCCGTAGTCGGATTAGCGATAGCGTAACTCGACAAATCGACATGTAGATGTCGAGTTGCGGCCTGAAGCGAGATCTCCATCACTCATAAAAACTAACCTAATACTCTATAATCCAGCCAAATTTTCACATACCCATTGAATAACCGCATGTGCAAAATAAACTCCCGTGTCAATTTCGCTTTTAAAAAACTGTTTGGCAGCGAAGAAAATAAAGATCTTTTAATATCGCTGATTAATGCCATTGTCTCTGAACAAGAACATTTCGGACAGTCAACTATAAACAAACAAAAGGCGTAGGTCAACGTAGTGCGTGGTGGCGTTTCTGGCATACTCTAACAGACCAACGGTAGTCATATCAGGCTATATCATCACTTAACAATTGACATCCTAAAGCCTTATAGAATGAATAAGACGTTGTTGTTTTTTGCCGTGGCGTGGCGTGTCATAAAGCCACATTTAAGATTGTACCCTTAGGCGTACCCGTATTGAGATAGGTACACACATACAAGAGGCGAAAATGGCTACCAAAGACACGTTAAAATTAAACGACCGCAATATTTACTTTCGATTGTGTGATTGTTCAAAAGTTAACTAATTTACAAAAAGCTTGCTTTACTTACCTTCGGCGGATTTCATAAGCTGGCGTAAGGTTACGGAGATTTCCTCGCCCAACTTTGAAAGGCATTGGCTTTGGGCTTTAACCATTGCAGCATAGTCGGTTGTTGAGGCCGGGAATTGGTAAACAGAGCGTTTATCGATAGCGGGTTTATCCTTATGCTTTACAAACCACTGAGCGATTAACCTACTCTGACCGCTTGCATCCACATTAAACTCCAATATATCAATGCCAACTTGATAATCGACAACTTGCCGCTGCGACCAGGGATAACGCACAATGCGATCCGTACCCAACTGACTAGGCAAGACCTTAAATAGAGCCAGAGAGATATTTTGATCCAAACGTTCTGCCCAACGGTGAACTTCGGAAAGTTGATACTGATTCTCAGTGATTGCAACCACCATCTGGGGTCGATTCAGATATTCCGGAATACGTATTGGCCCCAAACCAATCACGGAACCTTGGGTTGCGATGGGAACCTGACGGGTTCTGTCCACACCGGAATCGGCGTTAAGTCTATAAAACTCAACTGACGGACTATCATGCGCACACCCACTTAACAAGAATGTTAAACTAATAATACCCGATGCAAAAACCGCTCTACTCTTCATCTCACCCTCCATGCCTAATTTCATAATAATCTTACTCCTTTCCGTAAATGATCGAGTCGGGATGACGCTCAAGGTAATCAGTCAGATTCTTTGTAGATTGGGCCGCATCACGTAGCGCCTCAAGTGATTGCCATAAAGGTGCATCCGGTGCAGCGAGCGCTTCTACGGAACCCAACGCATGATTGGACTCCAGTAATACGGAGGTGGCGGTATTAAGCGTCTTCTCGCTGGAAATCAATACAGGCCGCATATCGTGGGCAAATTGTTGCACCAAATTGCGCGTATCAGCCATGGTTCCATTCATATTATTGAGTAACGGCACCAAGCCCTTATTAAGGTTGACTACCAATTGTTCAGTTTCAGCCAGTGTTTTGGTCAAGGCCACACGATTTTTCTTAAGCTCGTCCGAAGTCGCTATCTCTTTAATTTCTTTTAAAGTGACCGCGAGGTCTTTAATAATGTCCTCTATAGGTAATTGACGGAATTTAGCCAACATTTCATCCGCCGTGCTTTTAAGTTGATCCACTGTCGTTGGAACACTGGGCAATTCTGGCAAATCCCTGTAGTTAATGCCGGTTAACCTAAGTGATTCGCCGCGAAAAAAATTGACTTCCACGTACAGCAGTCCGGTCAGTAAACTTTGTGTTTGCAACTGGGCTTTGAGGCCTGAATCAATCAGTCGTTGGGTATTTTGCAGCCGCTCAGTCGACGATGAGGCGACCTGAAAAGGCTTTCCGGTGGCATCCAACAGCACTTCAGGATCAATCTCGATCACCACCGGCTTGAAAATACGCACGAATTTTTGATCAATCTCCAGGGAAATTTCTTTTACCCTCCCAATCTGCACACCCTGTAACTTAACTGGCGCACCAATATTAAGACCGTTTAAGGCACCATCGAAGAAAATAACGTATTCGGTTTTTTTCTTGAGAAACTGGCCGCCACCAAAAACCAGAATAGCCACTATCAGCAGCGTAAGAGAACCCACTAAAAAAGCGCCGAGGGTGTAAGGATTGACCGGTTTACTCATAAGTCACACGTTTCCTGATTTTTTATTACCTGTGTTGCCTGATTTTCCGTTTCGCCTCGGGTGAGAAAACGAATCACTTTAGGGTCATGGGATTCAGCCAGTAGTTGTTTGGGGGTGCCACTGGCAATCATGGTTTTGGTTTCCGGATCGAGAAAAACCGAATTGGTGCCTATAGCAAAAATACTGGCTAATTCATGGGTCACCATGACGATGGTTGATCCCAAATTGTCACGCAGACTACGAATTAAATCATCCAGTAACTTGGCGCTGACCGGATCCAGTCCTGCGGAAGGTTCGTCAAAAAAAAGAATCGCGGGATCCAGCGCCATTGCCCTGGCCAGTCCCGCACGTTTCTGCATGCCGCCGCTAATCTCGGATGGATAATAATCCTCAAAACCCGCAAGTCCCACCAGAGCCAGCTTGTAAGAGACAATTTCCCGTATTCGCTGCGCCCCCAAACAGGTATGCTCGGTGATGGGCAGTGCTATATTCTCAGCCAGCGTCATTGAGCTCAACAAGGCCCCGCTTTGAAACAACACGCCCGTGCGCTTCAAAATGCGTTGGCGTGTCTTGTGTTCAGCGTGCCAAAGACTCTCTTCGCCGTAAAAAACATCACCTTTGGCCGGCTTCTGTAAACCAATCAAGTGCATTAACAAAGTGCTCTTACCACACCCGCTACCACCCATAATGATAAAAATATCACCGCGATTAATCGTAAAATCAAGATCACGCTGGATGATAAAATCACCGTAAGCCATAGTCATATTTTTGATAGTCAGACTGGCAGTGGCCATGACTTAAATCCCCAACCGGTTGCATATCACCGTCATCAAGGAGTCGGCAATAACAATAAAAATAATACCCGTCACCACCGCCGAAGTGGCCGCATCGCCAACCGCAGAAGCGCTGCGTCCGCATTGCATACCGCGCATACAGCCAGACAAGGCAATCAATACACCAAAGACGGCACATTTGACAATACCAATCGTGAAATCCGATATATGAACCGCATTAGCCGTGCGGTGCAGATATTCCACCAACGACACGTCAAAAAAACTCACGGTCACCAGCGCCCCACCCACTATGCCCATCAAATCAGCATAAAGACAAAGCAATGGCATAATTAAAATAAGCGCCAGAACTCGTGGCAAAACCAAAAACTCCATCGGCTCAAAGCCCATGGTTTTAAGCGCGTCAATTTCACTATTGACCTGCATCGTACCCAACTGCGCCGCATAAGATGCACCGGTACGCCCGGACATGATAATGGCAGCCATTAAGCCGCCCATTTCCCGTGTCATACCCAAACCTACCAAATCGGCAATATAGATTTGTGCGCCAAACAAAGCCAACTGCACAGCCCCTACAAAAGCCAAAATCAAGCCCACCAACAGACTAATCAGCGAAACGATGGGCAACGCCGAAGGCCCGCAATCCTGAATATGCGTCCACAAATCGACCCAGCGAAAGCGTGCCTTACCCCGTGTTAAAGCCAAAACACTGAGCATGATCTCGCCAATAAAAACCACTAACGCCTGCGCATCTTTATGGATACGCAAGCCACCTTTACCAATCACCTCAAGCCACGGCACTTTAGTCACCTGCCGTCTGGCACCCGCTCGTTCAGGTACGGCATAAACCAAACTCAGCAAACCTTGGATACCTTCAGGCAACGTTGTCGTGTCAACCTGAATGCCCTGTTTGGCACCATAATCAATCAAGCGAATCAGCTCGGTCATCAATAAACTATCCCAACGCCCTAAAGCGTCAGTTGAGAAAACCAAGCGTTTTATAGTTGATCCATCGCCCAATTGCGCCAATACCGTTTCAAGCGCAGGCGTTTTTGCCTCCAGCACCCAATCGCCGACAATAGCGGCCTCCAACGTGTGCTCTTTACGGCTCACATTAATTTCACAAGGGGCATTGGTTACTGTCATAACAGTCATGATGAAGTCTGCGTAGAGTATTGGGTTGGTTGATTATCTATTTAATTTGCTTAAATTAATATATATAGTGATATCCAAGTGTTATGAACAAGCGTAGGCCGGAATAAGACCACCCAAGCGTAGCGCGTGGTTGCGTTTCCGGCACATTCGTAGTGAATGCCGGAAACGCTTATTCTCGCTTGCGCTCGAAAAGTCTTATTCCTGCCTACACCGTTTCTGATATTCAATCTTCACTTTGGGCTTGAAGATTGAGTAGCAGTAACTCGACTCATGCGACCGCTTAATTTACAGAATAACCGCGTCCGCTCAGACAAGCGCCAATGGCTCGATTGTAGGCATCCAGGCCTGGTGCTGGAGCTGCGGGTTGACTCTGCGCATTTCGGTTATTGTCAATTTTCTGAAAGCCTCTTTTTAGCCCGCCTGCCGTTGCCCCGATAGCTGCTCCCTTACCGGCATCGCCAGCAATAGCGCCAATGGCTGCCCCCGCAGCCGCTCCGCGTGCACCGCCACGAAGAACCTCGCCTTTTTGCTGAGATTGTGGACTTGCCTGATAAGCTTGCGCGTTACTCGGATCAAAACCAGACTGGTTAACCGCCCATGCATGACATTCATAACGGTCTTTGGAAAGTTGATCGCTCGTCTGGCCTTTTGCAGGATACACCATCAAATCGGCTTGCACCAAGGCGGGAAGCAATGCTGCAAATCCCAGCGAAAGCACTGCGATGGACAATTTTTTACACGATAGTAAATTCATATAATCCTCTCTTACACAGATTTAATTTCAATAGGAGACACCCTTAACTGTAGATCATAACAGGGTGATTTACGACTCCCAAAAGACAAGAAATGATGTATCCAGGAGCGAGAACAAGGGTGATTATAGGCCGGCAAAAACGACAACTCAATTTATCCGGTGCAATAAGCCTAAACGATAGCACGCTACAAATTATCAGCGACTGAACACAGCAACCGCGCATCAGCCAGAGATTGTTCAATCAGGTTAACGGGCAACATCTGATTCTGGCTTAAAGATAAGGCTCGTACAATCGCCGTCACTTGATCCTGGGTTAATAGTTGTTGTGGCAAAACGTCACTGTATAACCACAAGACCGCAGTATCCGCAGCGGGAACGTGAACAAGTCCGGTAATGGCAGCTGCATTGGCCAACATGGAGGCGGCCAATAAATCCATGACGCCTGCGCTGGCTTGCAGTTCCATTAAAATTTCCGCAGAGCGCAGTTTTGCCTCGGCCATAACAACCAGAGGATTTAACGTTTTTAGGCTTTTAACCTCAGGTTCAAACAGTAATCTGGAGCCGGTAACCGGTGATGCCGCACCCAAGCGCTGTAATCCGGCGAGGGTTCGGGAATCAATAACAACAACGGGAACGTCTGGCTCGGATAAGGTCTGTGCCGACTCCTCATCCGTATCGTCGGGTTGATTAACAACCACCAGCAAGCCGCCACCAGAACCCAAAATACGCACAATGCGGGTATTAAAGGTACGCTGGATTTTTTCTATCAATTGTCGAATCTGGTTATCTTCTTCCGTTTCAACATCGACCGATTTTTTAACGACTTGAACCTGTGTTTGTTCTGCGGCATCCGGTAAAGGCACCTCAATAGCTTCAACCGGTAGATTATCTTCGACCTTATCTGCCGCAACACCCGCCAAATCATCTATCAAGGTTTGCAGCATTTTTTTGGAGACCCCGACCACATCCTCGGAGGCTTCCGGACTGACAACATTATTAAACAAATCCCGTTTGCCTTTTACCAGTTTGGCAACCTGCTGCTCATAAGAGTCTTCGGCCAGCAACAAGAAAACCTGTACATTCTGTTTTTGCCCCAGCCGGTGTATACGTGCGATACGTTGATCCAGCACCGCAGGATTCCAGGGCATATCCAGATTAATCAACACCGTTGCTGATTGCAGATTTAAACCCACGCTGCCGGCATCTGTAGAAATAAAGATTTGTATCGCATCGTCCCGCAGAAACCTGTCCATCAGTTCGCCGCGTTTATGACCGGGAATGCCACCGTGCAAACGTACACAACCCAGTCCCATCGCCTTGACTAAAGACTCCACCATTTCCGTCATTAACGCCCATTGCGAAAAAATAACGGCTTTGCGATTACTTTGCAAACACAATTCTTCCAGCAACCGGGATAACTCATCCAGCTTGGGTGAGCCTTGGGTTACTTTATCCACCAATCCCGCTGCATCACAAGCCATACGCGCCTGTTGCAAGGCGGACATCATCCGGTTTTGCTCGCCAGGCGTCAACGGCCTGCGCTTGGCGATTTTGGCCAAGAGCCCGGCAGCCGTCATAGCTGAATCATGTAATTCCTTTTGCATTTTATCCAGAGGAATATCCAGCCGCACTTCGGTTCTGTCCGGCAATTGATCACTGATCAAGCTGCGATTGCGCCTTAACATCACAGACGCTATACGCCGCCTTAATTCCGACAGATTACGATAACCAATCACTTTGCCGCGCTCATCGGTCACATGAAACTCCAGCAAACATCGCCACAGCGGCCCCAGCACTCGCGCATCAACCACTTGCAGCAGACTGTATAAATCCTCAAGACGATTTTCCAGCGGCGTGCCGCTCAACACAAACATATAACGTGAGGGGATTAACTTAATCGTTGAGGCAATTTTAGTGCGCCAATTCTTGATACGCTGGGCTTCATCCAGAATCACCAAATCGGGTTTTAGCGTTTCGCTGATCACGCTAAGATCACGTACCGTCAATTCATAATTAACGATAAAAAACAGCGCATCAGCCCGATATTGTACAAACCGGTTTTCTGCAGCACCCTGAATAATTTGCACCGAATGTGACGTGAATTTTTCAACTTCTCTGGCCCACTGATGTTTTAACGAAGCCGGACACACCACCAGAACTTTTTTGATGCCTGCATTATCAACCAGCCAGGAAGCGGCACAAATCGCCTGCAAGGTTTTACCCAAGCCCATATCATCCGCCAACAAGGCGCGTCCACGAGATGCCAAAAAAGCTACGCCTTCGGTTTGATAAGGGAACAAGCGGGCTTTAATACCCGGAAGAACGCCATTAACCCGCATAATTTCTTGGGTAATCTGCCGGGATCGCACCACTTGCGCAGCATCCTCCGCGCATTGATGCACATAGTGCGCAGCATCATCACCCACAAAAAAATCGTCGCGCCCCAATACCTGCTCGGAAAAACGAAAAAAATCTTCAGGTAATCGACCGCTAAAAACACCGTCCTGACCAAAGAATTCTGAAAAAAGAGCCGTTAAATCCGCATCAACCTGCGCGGTTTTATATAAACGAATAACCGGACGAGTTGCTGATTCCCAAGCCAAATAGGCAAATGAAACCGGACAACCGGCTTTCTTTAGTTGTTTATAGCCCGGTTTGTTCTTGGCAAAATGTAAAACCGCTTCAATGTGCTTGCAAGTACCCAACCGATTGGTCGCCAGATCCGGACAAGTACAATAATTTAACCGTTGATCCAGCGAGCGAATTTGTACCTGATTTGATTTTTTTGTATGCGTTGCAGAAATAATCGACGTGGCCTGCCAAGTGCCAAAACCTAAATTACCGCTGATTAATTTAACAGCGACTTCGTTTCTGCCTTTTTTTACCCGCTCTAAAATAGCCTCATCGACCGCGCTACCTAAAATCTTGTCGTCGCCATAACCAAATTCTTCAGCGTAACTATATAAAGCAGCAATCGCATGTTTGCAGAAACCGGACTCCGGACAATCACAACTGACCACCAATTCATCGCCTTCTCCCTGCGTCAGTTCCACCCAATAAGGCTCGGTAACATCCGCATCTTCCACTTGAGCAGTTAGCACATTGTCCAGCACATCCAGCGCAAACACCCGATTATCGGAGAAATAAGCCAAGCCCTGCTTCACCGTATCATCCGAGGCAATCGTTTTCAAACGCTCGGTATCGTAGAGAAATAAATCGTTATTCATGGCAAAACAGCTCAGGCGAAAACAAAGGCACTATTTTACCGGAGTATTCCGGTTTATGCTTAGGCATTGGCGTTTTGCCAAGATAAAAACACGCGGTTGTTTCCATCAATACCAAGGTACGCAATGCCTACCCTACATGGCGACACAAACACATTCGCGCTTTCTGCAAAAATTAGTAGTGGCTTGCCACCCTGCTTATTTTTTAGACATAAAAAAATAAATGGCTTGGCATTTAAGAACCATTTTATCGTTTTCTTTCTCAATAGCGGTGCATGTTTCCATTTTTGAACGACCCGGAGCGGCCTGCTTGACTAATTTCCCGTCTTCAATCGAATAATTAAGCGAAGCACGAAGTGTCTCGGTTCGAGCATGAGCATCAGAATCCTGAGAAATACCCTCCATTGTTCCATCCGCTTTAAAGATCCAGGTACTGTTTAAACTTCTTGATTTACTGCCGTCACTCTGAAGAGATTCTTTATCAATTTGCCATGTGCCTAAAATATCTGCTTGAGTCAAAGGAACGTCAGCAACTGAAGAAAAAGAAAAAAGCATCAAAGCAGAAACAAAAAATATATTAGACCGCATGGTAAAAACCTTATGATTTGTGTTTAAGAAAAAGCATTGTAACACTGGAGCCTCACCGTCTTTTATTAATTAGCGCCCTACGATATTTTTAAACGTTGATTGACAAGAATCATTCAATAAGGGCAGTTTTTACAAGCGTTTCCACAACAGGAGCCACGTTTTAAGTGATACCATTTTGTAAAGACACAGCTATTATTTTCCATTAAATAGTCGATGCCTTCGATCAACTTATCATCATTTCGATACTGGCGAGCAACAACCATAACTTCCTGCTGACTGGAAGTGTCAATGAATTCAATAATTTTTGCTTGTATCGCTTTGCTTAAGCAAATTTCACAAAGACAATCCTGCTGAAAATCAATAGCCATAATGGCTGGATAGGCTGCGCACCAACACGATTTTCCAGCTTGAGTAGAGCCACAAATTAACTCGGCGCCACAGGCTGAGCAAAGTTTACTTTGTGGACTTACTTCAATTTTCAAGAACTGAACCCTGGACGCATTGAGTCGATGTTTATAGAAGCGGCGCAACCCGTCAACTTTTTACAAGGATGAACAATTACTGTAAGCAACATTTTTTATACTTTTTGCCGCTGCCGCAGGGACACGGATCATTTCTACCCACTTTTGACGGATTGGCATATTCAATTGCTGGTGCAAGATTTTGCTTTACATTAGTGTCCGGGTGAAAACAAGCCCACCATTCCATTTCAGTGATGACATCATTGATTAACCGGCATTGACGATTCTCTTTTAGTTTGGCCAGAGCTTTGTCTTTATCAATTTCCAGGTAGCTATCAAGATACTTCTTACTAATAACATCCTCATCTACAAGCGCTTGGTCAAAGCAAGCAACAAGTCGATCATGAAGCTCTTTAGCATGTATGTCGCAGCAATTACACACGATGCTAGCGACAAAAAAAGGATCTTCTTCCTGCTCAAGACAATGATCAAGTAGCGTGTCAATATAACTGACCAAGTCCCCTCGTGAAATCTGATCATTATTATATAGAATAACCAAGGAACCTAATGCCGCACTACGCACATATTCATTAACATTTTGATCTTCGATCAGTTGCTTTATTAAGCCAAGATCACTATTGCAAACTGAAGCCAAAATACTACTCAAATCCTCTGTAACCAAATCTCCTGTTGAATCTAAGGCATCATCCTCAAGTCCAAGTTGACCAAAATATCGCACAATGATTGGGTAGGCTCTCTTTTCCCTAAATTGCGCAAGCAGATAGAGTGCAAACATAAAGGCAGGCGTATCTTCAACAAATTGAGGGTTATTGGCAATTTCGTCAATGATGCTTAAAAGCGATGGAGTGATTGCGCTCTGTTGCAAAACAGCCTCTTTCAACGCTTCCCGTGGAAAAACCGAATCATTATCCGTGTTTAATTTTGCAATTATTTGTTCTATGGTCAACATACGATTGGCATTTATTTAATGTGGTTATTAGCAATAAAAAAATTGTAACTATTCAGTCCCCCCCTCTTTGAAAAAGAGGGGTTAGGGGAGATTTTTTAAACAAATCCTCTCGAATCATTTCTGTAAATTTACATGAGTACTTGCCGCATTTTGTTCTAGTTGTAATTGGGTGGTTACCGCATTGCGCTCAAGTTGTTCTTTAGTAATCAATGCATTACGATCCAATTGCTCTTGGGTACTTAATTTATTTCTATCGAGTTGAGCCTTAATTTTTGCCGTGTCTTGTTCGTGTTGAGCTTTTATTGACACCGCGTTCTTTTCTGACTGCGCCTTTATTGCCTCCACGTTTTTATCCGACTGTGCCTTTATTGCCGTAATGTTTTTATCTGATTGTGCTTTTATTTTGGCAGCATTCTGTTCGGCAAGCTCCAATAGTCTTTGATACTCGGAAGATTGCCCGGCGACAACCCCTTGAGACTCTTCACAATCCAATATTGCGCCTTTGTTTCCGGAACACGGTTTATCGGCAGCCATTGATGTTAACGGGAGTAACAGGAGTATTAACAAGATTTTATTCATGGCACTAAATAAAATAATCAGCGACAAAATCGGCAAAATCATCTTGCTCGGTTTTCTTGATTGAGCTTTGTAGTTTTTTTGAAGAAATATCCTCTATATCGCCAAGATACTCTTCACGGTAGGACTCTCGAAAATACTTCGCCCACTCATTTTTGCTTTTACAGAGATCGTCAAAAGAGCCCATAAACTGGAGTCGTAATTCAATTTCTCTTAAAAATAAATTAAGACTATTCAGTAAATCGTCACCCTCAGTATTGGGTGTCGACTGTTCAATGAGGCTGGCAATCTCTGCTTTGACCGCTGCTATATCATCGCTGGCACCATCAGAAAGCGCATTGATGAAATCATTTTGTATTGCTTGTTGCATCTCTTTTTCAGTCTTATACCAAAAGAAACTGCCACCCGCACTCTGCTCGTGA
>JBAXXH010000115.1:0-11297 GCA_037127995.1 Methylococcaceae bacterium
TTTCGTACCGGAAAAAATTCCGGATAGCTGCCGTTCCAAATCAGCTATATAAAAGTAAATTCATCGGCTCCACCCGGCCATTAAGAGTCATTAACGACCGTCTGCTTTACAGCAAACAATTTTGCGACATGGACATCTGTGTGCCATGAACAAGACAGACGCAATTTTCCAGTAAACGGCTTGTTAGCCTTCTAAAGCAGTCATTTGAGACCGCCAGTGATCGGCAACCAACAACACGAAGCGGTCATCCAATTCGTTTTTAGATATTGAGATACCTCTGCTCAACGCGGCCTTGTATCTTACTCCCATTATGATGAGCTACCTTGGCCTGAAACAAAAGTAGTTTGGCTGCAAATTTGCATTGTTCCCTTTGAATTATTGGATTATTATTCTTACTAACCCGTTGATTAACCCCATTCCCGTCTTTTGCAAAAAGTCCTTCTTTGCATCATTTCAACGAGTTTTTTGTCAGGTACAAAGAACGTAAGTCTATTAACATTGTTCCTATTCAATCTTAAAGGTGATTTTTGCCTACACATGCCTTGTCAAACGATGCCAATATCGTTACCGAAACTTCGCCACCCACGCTACCCAGTAATATCCAGGCGTTTCGTTTAGCGTGTTTTGAATTTCAGCTATGTCTCAGCGAAGACGCGGAATTACCGGTCTATAAAGGCGCAGTTTTTCACGGCGCATTAGGTCAGGCGTTGGCGCGAATAGGCACCAATTTTCGGGATTATTTTTACAATCCTTCCCCGCCTGCACACTGGAGCGACGCACAACAAGCGCCGCCAAGGCCTTATGTATTGATTCCGCCCCTAGATGATAAAACCTGCTACGCGGTGGGCGACACACTCAATCTTGGCATTATCCTGTACGGCTCAGCCATCGATTATTTCCTGATTGTCTTTGCCGCCCTGGAACATCTTGGCGAATTCATGGGACTAGGCAAACAAAAGGGTCGCTTCCAAATCGATCGCATTCAGCAACTGACCGCAGACGGTATAACGCTGCTTTATCAAAACCGCCAATGGTTGAGGCAAACCGAAGCCATGGTCGCCGAATCGTTTTTTACCGAAACACCTCTGTCCCTAATACGCCTACGGCTCAATCACAGCACCCGTCTACGGCTAAAAGCCGACAATCAACTGCTGCGCACCGCACCGCCTTTCAGCCTGTTGCTGAACCGATTATTAGGCCGCATCAACGCACTGGCGACCGTGTATGGCAATGGCATAGTCATCACGCCGGAACAGAAACAACAGTTACTCACTCTGGCCGAAACCGTGCAAATTGAACGCAGTACCCTGCACTGGCACGACTGGCATCGCCACTCACAACGCTCCCACAACACCATGCCGTTCGGCGGCTTGCTGGGTGAAACCGTTTATCGAGGAGAACTTGCGCCGTTTATACCTTGGCTGACTTTAGGGCAGTGGGTTGGAGTTGGCGGGAAAACGAGTTTTGGTTTGGGGTTGTATGAATTGAATTATTCACAGTGGAGCGAAGATGAATACTACTGATCTGCAATTAAAGTGTGGCAATCCCGGAATAAAAGACAATCCCGCTTCTTTCACTCGGTTTGTTTTTCCGTTTGCCTATCGTTTGCAAAAACTAGAAACACAAGTGCAAGGTCTTTGTTACCAGTTCAAGCCAAATAACGATGCCAGTTGTCAACGAAGAAAAAAATATTTAACCAATGAAACTGCACTGGTTTTATTTGATAGGGCAAAATGGTTTGAGATAACTGATGACGCTTGGAAAAAAACGCCATGGGAAAAAGAAGCGATTACCGTTACCCTGAAAAACGGTGATTTTGAAATAAAAATGTTACCGCCTGCTCTAGTTTTATTTGAATTTTCCGATCCTCAAAAAGAACCAGAAAACGGCATATTGCAAACGGGCTTTTTATATGTGGATATATATTTTCCAGAAAAAGACAAAATACCGACATTAGATGATTTATTGTTATTCAACGAATTGTTCCGCTATTTTGATATGCCTTATGACGGGCATATTAATGAAGGTTATAAAGAATGTCTTAAAAATATACCTATCGATTACCCCATCGATAATAGTCCTTACCAAAAATTGGGTAGTACCAATCATCAAGTCTGTTATTTTGACCGCTGGCTTAATTTATTAAAAATTCCGATAACTGACGGCGAACAAAATTACACCTTAATTCCAGGTGAATGGATAAAGTTGGCGATTCAATGGATTGACCATTCTAAAATTCAGGATTCTATTGACGATGAAAATTGTTTGGCTCATGTTGATAATCGCTGTTATGTTTGGACGGCGGTGCTCATCAATGATGGTGGCAATGCACTGAATAAGGTTTTTAACAATCCGCTATCGAGTAAATTACAAGCGCATCATTTTGGTCACTGGGTCAAATTGTTGAATATTGATTCTCCTGACAATACCCCGCAAAGTACTCATGAAAAAAATTCAGATTTTGAAAAGAAATGGGCTAAAGCCAGAACCTATAAACGTTGGCAAAAACAGGGTAATTGGTATGGTTTTAACTATCACAGTGGCGTCATGTTGGCTGACTTATCACCACCGTATTTATGCCGCGTTTTTAGAGAACAGTATTTTGATCAAACGCTTTTATTACTGTATCTGCGTACTACCTCGTTTCGTTTTAGTCGCAAACTTTCGTTAATTATCCATGAGCAACAAAAACAGCCAAACGGCAAAAACGAATGGCTGAAAAACATTAGACAAGTGCGCAGAGAATTTTCCCATTTTGCCATTTTGTACCAGTTTCCGTCGCTGTCTAATCAACAGCAAGCCATAGAAATGTACACGCTTGCCAGAGAGTGCCTTGATATTGATGAATTGTACCGCGAAGTCCAAGAGGAAATTGCCAATACTCATGATTTCCTTGAACAAGCTGAAACTAATAAATTAAGTAATGCCGCTAATTTGTTAGCCCGGTGGGGTGTTCCAATTGCCGCAACTTCGGTGGTTGCTTCTCTGTTTGGTATGAACGAGTATAATTTTTCAATAAATTGCATTAAAGATTGTGTAGGAAATTGTCTAGGAAAAACGATTGGTATTCAGATATTACTCGCCTTGTTAGCAGGGGCTGTCGTGTGGTTTATAAGCAAAAAAATAATCACTAAAGGTCGTGATCAATGAGCTATTACTTACGATTTGAAGGCGTCAATTTAAGTAATTTTATTTATGACACCATTGACTTAAGCACGATTCGCGGCGGTGGTTTGTTGCTATTGGATGCAGTTGAAAAAGTGCAAACGGTTATAAGAACAACATTGCCCAATAACGAACCTATCACAAAAGGTGCATCATGGGCTTTGTTTGAATTGGAAACCGATAAAAGTAACGCATTACAAATTAAAAAAGACATCATAAAGCAGCTTAACGATGATGAAGTGTTACGTCATGGCACTTTTGTAGTCGATATATTGGAAAAAACCAAAGATTACAAAATAGACCGTAACAGTCTTCATGCTTTAAACCGGTGGCAACAAATGCAAGCCCCCTCGTTAAGTATTCCTGAACAAGCTAATGCTGTGTGCGAATATGACAAAGTGCGTCCTGCCCCAGTAGAAGATTATTCCAAAGATGGGAAACGAATCATGTTGTCACTCTCAGTAGCAGAACGCAGAAAATATGGGCGTGGACAAAAGCGCGGTGATTTTTATAAAGCACCACGAACTCAACTTGATTTTGTTCCGAAGTTCACTAGCGAGTTGGGGGAACTTAGCGAGAAATCTAACAAAAATAGAGATGATGAACGTAGTATTCTCGATGGCAAAATTGCCGTTATTTATATTGATGGCAATAAATTCGGAAAAATTGTTGACGCGTGTAAAACAGACCAAGATCAATGCAAGTTTGATAAAACATTGCGTAACGGGCAAAACAAAATACTGGAAACCTTGCTGAAACAAGCTAATGAAGATGAAGTATGGAAAAATGCGGATAAAATCCGTTTGGAGACTTTGTTATGGGGCGGCGATGAACTAATTTGGGTTGTGCCTGCCTGGTTAGGTTGGTATACCTTGAACTTGTTTTTTAAAGAAGCGAATAAAGAAATAAGGATCGATAAGACACTACTTGAGCGCATTCCTTATCGATCCACAAACGTTGAGTTATCTTATGCGGCTGGCTTGGTGTTTTGTCATCACAACGCCCCCATTCATCGTATTACCGCACTGGCAAGAAATCTTGCTGATTTGGCTAAAAAGGATTATCCATACAAAAGCGCGGTTGCTTATCAAATTCTCAAATCCTTCGATCATGCGGGCATAGAGATTGAGGAACACCGAACAAAACGCTTGGCAAACTTGGCTAAACCTAAGGATTTATTAGTGACCGCTGAAAATATGGAACGGTTGGAAACACTTATTCAACGCCTTAAAAACGCACATTTTCCAAGACGCAAAAGCTATCAATTCATTAAGGCTCTGTTAACCAATGATTCTGAACAGGTTAATGCTCTGCAAGAAAAAATCGCCGAAGATTTCCCAAGTATTCCGCCAATAATCGCTGGACTAAAAACATTATGCGGAACTGAAAACGCCCATTGGCTACATTTAACCGATTTATGGGATTTCATTGCCTAGAAAAAGGAGGATAACAACCATGATTAAGGCAACGGTGATTATAAAACTGACTTTAACAGGTCCGATACTGACACAATCTTCAAGCCCTGATGCGTGGAGCTTGGATATGGTGGCGGCGCGTAATGCCGATGATAAATTATATTTATCTGGCACGTTGTTAGTCGGCAAATTACTTCAGGCGTGGCAGGAATTACAAGACGCTGTTGGTAAACAAGTCGATTGGTTTCGTCCAGAAATTGATAAATGGTTGGGAAAAGGCTGTGAGAATGGCGTACTGCCAGAGACCAAGCAATTGTATTTTAGCGATTTGATTTGTCAGACTCATGATGAGGGTGTTGCTAACCGCATTAAAATTGATCACAAACGTGGAGCAGTGGCAGAAAATCAATTAGTCATCATAGAAAATCCGTTTTTGACAGGTAAAGATTATGACTTTATTGGCGAATTACATTTTTTTGCTATGGATAAACCTCAGGTTGATAATATTGTTCGTCATGTCAACGCGGGCTTATGTTGGACAAGCTCACACGGCGCATTGCGTACAGTGGGTTTTGGTCGGGTTAAAAACATTGATTGCTCAACAAAGATTCATGAGTTACATCATCCACAATCAAACGATACAGTTGGCATAGCCATACAGCCGCTTTATCCGTTTTGTATCAGTGATAGATGTGTTAATAATAATTTGTTTGAATCCGTCGCTATTATACCAGGGGCAGTGATATTAGGTTCAATCGTGACGACTTGGAATCATCTATGCGGAAAAAGCAGCAAAGGGACGACTGAGATAAGCGATCCACCGCGTCCTAAGCTAAAAGAACATTTTAGTTTGCTGCGTATCAGTCATGCCGTGCCTAGTGAAAAAATCGACACTCGCCCGATTACCTTGCCGTTGTCGCTGGTCAAAGTGCTGAATGATGACACTTTGTATGACGTGATTTTATTGGAATCGCCTTGTTTGATAAACGGTGAAACACCTGCGTTTGCCATTGATTGGAAAACCGATGCCAATACTGATTATGGCTTACCCAAAATAACCAAAGAATTAAGAACCCGCACCCGCATAGACCCCGAAACATTACGCGCTGAAGACGAAAAATTATTTTCTTACGAACAAGTTGTGCCTAAGGGTTTACTTTGGAATGCACAAGTAGATTTAAGCCGTATTCCTGAAAAGGACAGAAAAGAGTTGATGACTGAATTACAATCTTTATTAAGCCAAGGGCTTGGGTCATTAGGCAAAACTAAAACCCCTGCAACGGTTGCATGGCTACCTTCAATAAAAGCAACGCTAGAATCAGATACGAAAGCTTTATCTAACAAGCAATGGATAATCACGTTACAAACCGATACCTTGCTAGGTGTGCCGGTAAGGATTGATGAATCTAGTGGTGAACTACGCGACATGGATGAAAGCAGTAGTCAAGTTGAACTCCGCGCTATGTATGAAAAGACTTGGTCTGATTTATCTGGCGGAAAACTGCAATTAGTCCGCTATTTTGCCAAGCAACGCTTATCAGGTGGTTATTACCGACACAACCGTTTTAGAGAAAAGAAAATCTATAAACCATGGCTGCTCACAGAAGCGGGAAGCGTGTTTTTATTACGAGCTACAGATGAAGCGGCAGATGAAACGTTAATCGAGGAATGGTTAGCACAAGGCTTGCCGGTACAGAGTAATGTATTAGAGTATTACGACATAGGGAAAGATGTACAAACACATTGGCAACATTGCCCCTTCATTCCACAAAACGGCTACGGTGAAATCGCGGTGAATTTAGCCATCGGTACGCGTTTAACCCCAGATTCTAAAAACATCACGTCTATTAAGGACTGCCACCATGACGACAAATGATAAATCCTGGAAATTTCATGCACCCCGTTGGCAAATCAGTGCTGAATTATGCACGGATAGCCCTTTACATATTGGTAGCGGCGAAACCGCAACACATCCCGAATTAACCAAGCTTGATGAGCTGGGGCGCGAAAAAGCAGTTGAAATTAATGCCTGTATTAAAGATTATGCAGGCAAGCCTTATCTACCCGCCACGACATTAAAAGGCAAGTTGTTTGCCTGGTTAGATGCGCGTATTCCAGAAACTGGAGAACAGCACGAAGATTTGAATGCTTTATTTGGAACGTCTAGTGATAAAGAAGATTCAGGCATAGGTGGTAGGTACCAATTGAAACGATCATCACAATCATCTCTGTCTAGTGATAAGAAAGATTCATGTATGGGTGGCAGGGCAGAATTTCATGATGCTGTATTGATTACTCCGTTAGCAAAAGACGGTAAAAACTACCCGTATTGGAATCCGGACAGCCAAACTTATATTGATGCCTCAATCGCTATCAATCGCCTCACCCGCACCATCGCCCATAGAAAGCTGTTTTATACCGAATTAGTGCCGCCGAATGTCCGTTTTTTAGTGGTTATTACGGGCATGATGACTGAACAACAAGCGGCTTTATTGATTACCGCATTACAGGCTTTTCCAGATACGGAACGGGTTACTAAAGAACCTAATCGAGCCGCCACTTTTGGCGCGGATGATAGCAGTGGCAAAGGGCGGATGTACTTATCTGGCGATGTAAGCGTTAAGCGCATGGATGTACAACAAGTCTGTGCATGGCTAAACAGTGAACCTCTTGGCATGGCAGAACAAGCCTTTACCGAACTCAATAAAGACGACATTAAAAAACTCACTGCTGAAATCTCCGCCATTAAACTACGCACGATATTAGAACTGACCCTACAAATGGATGGCGCGTTTTTGATTAATAACCCTGCCGCTGTGCCTAAGGAAAACAAACAACTGGCTAAAGAAAACAAAGAACCCGATCAACAACCTTTATTGGATACCGATGGTAAACCGTTACTGAGCGGTAAATCCTTGCGCGGCGCATTGCGCTCACAAGCTGAACGCATTATGCGAACATTGGGAATTGCCTGTTGTGATACTGAAAACCCTTGTCCAGCAATTTACAAAAAAACAGACATAAACACTCTTTGCCCTGTTTGCCAAGTCTTTGGCGCGACCGGTTGGCAAAGTCCTTTGCATATTCATCCTTTTAAATATGTCAAAACAAGCACCGAATCGGGTACTCAAGCACAAAACTTTGTTGCCATAGACCGTTTTCATGGCGGCGGCAAACACACTGCATTATTTAATGCCCGCTTTTCTTTACGTCCTCGTTTCAAGGGTTTTATAGAACCGGATGAAAGAATGCCAAGCTGGGGTAAGGGCTTGTTAGTGTTGGTGTTGCGTGATTTACACGAAGGCGATATTAAGCTGGGCTTTGGCGCGAACAAAGGTTATGGAGGGGTTGAAAGCATCACTATCACTACTGACATTTTTTTTACCGACAATGATGTAAAAGTGTTTAGAGCCGAGTTAAGCAACTTTAAAAAGTTAAGTGGATTTGATGCAGAATACCAACTAAACCCAGAACTTGTTACCGATACAGTAACACCAATAAACCCTACAGCACCGCCAGCAAACACTTTTTACAATCCTTATCAATTTATTCCTGTTAAAGAACCTGATACAAACACTTGGCTGAATAAAGATGATTTGAATACGGCAAAAAACCCGCACTCACACGCGCTTTATCGGCAGGAACTTTATCATGGCCGCCTGCGTTGCACGCTAAAAGCTGAAACACCGGTTTTTATTGGCGCTGAAAAAACCGAATCAAATAACGGCTCTGCCAAAGTAGAAAACTATAAGTTCAATGGTCAACTTGCCATTCCAGCAACTTCATTGCGTGGAATGATTTCATCTTTAGCCGAAGCGGCGAGTAATTCAGCCTTGCGGGTGTTAGATAATGGCTTATTGTCTTATCGTAAAACAATGGACTCCACACTGAATAAAGACCGCCCGTTATCGGCAATTGGCATGGTGATAGGACAAGGTGAAAATTTAAAACTGATACCGTTGGCATTGCCGACTTTGCGACAAACTAATGGACGTTATCCGTTACCAAGGGAATTTAGAACCCTATTTCCAGAGGGTAAAGCAGCATTGAAAGTTTATCTGAATAATGCTTATGGTGTAGACAGCATGGCAACATTTTTAGTGGATAAAAAAACTTGGAGTGTTGAGAAGCCAGAAATTTATTATTTAAACCTTGATTCCTTGCATCTCAAGATAGAAAACAACGAATTAATTTGTAAAGAAGGTTTTGAAGAGCTGTTACGAAAGCCATCAGGAAATGTCCATTTCGTGATTGGACAAAACAGCGAACCTAAAAATTATATCCCCGTTCCTGCACATCAAGCAACTGAGGCACAGAAAAAATTCTGGACATCAGGCATTTTACGCATTTTAGGAAAAGAGCATCGTGTGGATATGCCCAATACCAAAAAACACGAATTGTTTATTCCCGTGCCGTGTGAATTTGCTGAAAACTTTGAGCAATTCATTCAAACTGCTCAAACCTTTACTATTGATGAGAAAGCCATCAAGCGTTTTCATGATTTAGCTAAACAACGTACAGAATCGCAAAACCAAGATGATATTCGTCAAGATGAGCAACGCTTTCCCTATCATCTCAAAGGTACAAAACGACTACCTGATGATTCCAAACCAAAAAACGAAGATGAAAACTACCAACTACGTCTTAAACAAGGCGATTTAGTGTATTTTCGTCCCGATGAAAATAATCCCAACATCGTTGCCGAAGTATCATTTTCAGCCCACTGGCGCGGACGAGTCGAAGACCAAGCGCATCAAGCCGCTAAAGTATTTGATTTTTTTCCTAAAGACTTACTGCCCTTTAACTCAGATAGAACGAAAAAACTATCACCCGCCGAATTGCTGTTTGGTTTTATTGAAGGCGAAGATAGGCAAGGCAATAAACCAGAAAACGCCTTAGCATTTGCAGGTAAAGTCAGAATTGGCACGGGGCTGGTTACCAGTGCAGAACTACTAGAGCCAGACCCAATCACGTTAAAAATTCTAGCATCGCCTAAACTTCCCTCGCCCGCGCTGTATTTTCGTACTCAATCATCAACACAAGCTTATATTGTTAAACACGCACTTAATACAAACGAGCATCAAGCCAAAGGCAGAAAGCACTATCTACATGCCCTGCGCCGTAATGATGATCCAAAACAAGTGCAAAAAATTAGTCCAACAGGCAATATTGCTAATAATGATGCTGCACTATTTCCTTGGCAAAGTCGTTACCCAGAAAAAGATTCCGCCCAGAAAGTTAAAATCACACCCATTAAGCAATGGTAGCACGTTTGAATTTGACGTTGCTTTTGACAATCTCAGCGAATACGAGTTGGGGCTGTTGTGTTACGCACTGAAACCTTCAAAAGATTTTCGCCATAAACTCGGCATGGGCAAACCCATTGGCTTAGGCAGTGTCAATATTGACATTACAGAACTGGTATTGATTGACAGGCACCAACGCTATGCTAAAGATACACTAACTACAGATCGTTACCATGATGAAACATCGAAAGTTAATGATTTACGCAATGATTTCATCAAAACAATGGACAAGGATATTCATCAAGCGTTGGAATTATTGGGCGATCCGCTGAATGTTAAAGCACCTGTACACTATCCACAGGTTAGAAACGGCGATATAGAAGAAACAACTTATCGTTGGTTTGCGGCTAATGACAGACAGGACAATCAGAACAAACAACACCTAACAGCCTTAAACGCTAACACAACACAACTTCCTACTCTAAATCAATGAGACCAACACCATGACTGACCAAAGCAGTACCTTAGATGATGCTTATTTTGACCGTAATCAAGCGATAATGGCCTTAGCCAAACTGGCGATACAACAAGGTTATAAGGCAGGGCTACGCACAGATCCTAACGAATCCGATTGGCCCGTGTTGATGATTGATCTGCCCAGCGGGCAAGTTGGTTGGCATTTACCTAAAAGTGAGTTAATAGGAGCATGGCCGGAATATGATCGGGCTTGGGATGGGCATAACCTGAAAGAAAAACGCCAACGCTTGGCAGAGTTTATAGCAAATGACCATGACTAGCGGCGCTTGAGCAAAAATTTTCGTGATTTTATGCGTTTTCTGTTAAATCAAAGGCTTGCGATAAAATCGGAATAAATCGCGCCGCATGTTGATTTATAAGGGAAAACAGGCTTTTTTCAGGGTTTTTTGGAGTGACTGATGAAGAAATTGCTCACCGCGCCGCAAACCGCCGAAATTTCGCTTGCAAAGCAACAAGCTACAAGCGTACAGTGACACCGCCCGGACTTTGATAACGGGATGAAAACCAAGTTGTTCATCAGCCAATGCTGATCCACTTAACGGTGACACCGCCCGGACTTTGATAACGGGATGAAAACCGGTCTACGACTTCAGCCAAGCTGGAAGAGTCGGTGGGTGACACCGCCCGGACTTTGATAACGGGATGAAAACTAATTTCTTCAATAACCTCGGGCTGACCTTGGCATGTGACACCGCCCGGACTTTGATAACGGGATGAAAACTTCACAACTCATTCAGGCAATGGAACAAACCATCGCGTGACACCGCCCGGACTTTGATAACGGGATGAAAACTTTTATTGTAGGGTTGATTGTGAATTTTTATTGATCGTGACACCGCCCGGACTTTGATAACGGGATGAAAACAGTCTAAACCGGCTGACCAGCCATAGACACCTTGTGACACCGCCCGGACTTTGATAACGGGATGAAAAC
>JBAXXH010000116.1:0-11060 GCA_037127995.1 Methylococcaceae bacterium
TTAGAGCTCTGAAAGCGAGAAAAAATGCTTATCAGGGATCAGGCAATGAATAGCGGTATGTTTCAATTCGCTTAAGTTAGACAGGTAGAACGTAAATTGAGATGTAATCAATAATCAACAATCAACAACGAGGAAATGCTATGGAACGTCGTAATTTTATTCGCTTAAGTATAGCCAGCATCGGCGCTGGTGTGGTCGCACCCACTTTGGCTTTGGCTAATAGTGAGAAACCTGTAAAGGGAGCCAGTGACATTTATTATACCAAGGAAGATCCTGGTCGCTGGAGTGGCAAGGTTGCCACGCATCTACCCAATATTGAAATAGAAAAAGCGGGTGGTAAAGTCACTGTAAAAATAGTAACACCTCATGAAATGAAAGGTTATGAGCATTATATTGTCAAGCACGTTTTGCTGGATCAAAACTATAAGTTTTTAGATGAACATCTGTTTGATCCAACCAAAGACACGGCGGCAATTTCAACCTTTACACTGCATGATTACAGTGGCCCGATTTACGCATTGAGTCTATGTAATAAGCATGACCTTTGGTTGAATGCGGCTGAAGTGTAATATAGTTTTTAGATATATATTTTGGCGTTGATTTTATGACAAGCAGTTCATGGCGTTGTATTATATTCAATGATCTGCTTTGTAATTATCGCAATATAAATTGCACATGAAAACCTGCCAATCTTTACCGTTAAAGCCAGCAAAAATTCTAGTCGTCGCAATGCAATATCTGGGCGACGTGTTGCTGACAACCGCTTTATTGCATTCCTTGCGACAAGCTTACCCGGATGCTCAGCTAGATGTTTTAGTGTATAGCAATACAGCGGCTATGCTTGAAGGTAATTCTGATATTAATCATATTATTACTACGCCTAATCGCCCGAATCGCTCTGATATTTGGTGTTTGTTTCAGAAAATATTTAGACGCTATAATCTTGCTATTGCCACGCAGACCGGAGATCGCCCCTTTTGGTATACGTTGCTTGCGGCACCGTTTCGGGTTGCCGCAGTACCACCTAAAAATATAGCAGGCTGGTGGAAACGTTTTTTTGTTCAGCGCTGGGCAGAGTTTGACAACGTTAACACACACACTGTTTTACAGCATTTAAAATTACTGGATTTAATTAATGTCCCCCGTAGTTATTCATTAATCCCTCCGAAAACCAGTCATGTTCAGCCGCTATTAGAGCAATTTTCTTTTTTAACTGAAATTTCCGGTTACGCAGTTTTGCACCCGCACCCACAGTGGACATACAAGCAATGGACTGTAGAAGGTTGGGTTGAAGTAGGCTTATACCTCAAAAAATCGGGATTAAATTTGGTTCTTTCGTGTGGGCCTGCACAGCAAGAAATCGATTATGTCGCCAACATTCAAAGCCAACTTCCCGATGACACAATCAATCTGGCCGGTCAGGTATCGTTGGCGCAGCTGGCTTACATTATTGCACAGGCAAAATTATATATCGGCCCTGATACCGGGATTACGCATTTGGCCGCTGTAACCGGAATTCCGGTGATTGCGCTTTATGGGCCAACCAATCCGGTAAAATGGGCACCTTGGCCTGTTGATTATAATCGAGATATAAATCCTTTTTGTAAGGTAGGCAGTCAGCATGTTAATAATATCAGATTGATTCAGGGTAAAGGCGATTGCGTTCCCTGTCACTTAGAAGGTTGCGATAAACATCAGCAAAGCCGAAGTCAATGTCTTGATTTATTGTCAATTAAGTATGTTAAGGAAGTAGTTGATGAGTTATTAAGTTAATTAGTGTGGATGCTTGATAAGTTGGTAAGGTGCGTTATTAAAATTGACCAGCATTATCTCCAGTGCTATTTTTTATCATAAGCGAGAGTAAGGCACTTGTTGATCTGATTATTGTTTTGGATAAAGCTGGTAGTGGCAGCTTGTGGCGAAGTGGGTGAGCTGTCATAATGGCAATTATGAATAAATTTAATAAAATTTTAGTAGTTTGTCCCTCAGGGGCCATTACAGGTGGGCCTGAGGCATTGCATCAGTTAGTGGCTCATATGAATAATTTAGGGTTGCCTGCTTATATCGTTTATTTACCTTTTGATAAGATTGCGGAAGCTCCAGAGCCGTATAAATGTTATAAAGCGCCCGTGGCACGATATGAAGACGTTATCGGCAATCTCATTATTTTCCCCGAAGTCCTTCCTATGCTGGCTTTAAAAGTAAGGTACGCCAAGTCCGCGCTTTGGTGGCTTTCTTTGGAGAACTTTTTGGAACGTCGGTATATATGGCCTCTTCATGACAAAGTACGTTACATAAAAAGGGTTATAAAAGGTCAGCGGCCTGTAGGCGGCGCAAAAAACCTTAAGAGCTTGTTACACTTTTCACAAACAGAGCATTCAACAAAGTATTTACGATCATGTGGTATTGAACCGATTCCGTTGATTGATTCCATTAATGAAGATTTTTTGACGAATAAGTATCTTGATAAAACAAGTCATAAACAAGATATCATTTTGTATAACCCCACTAAAGGCCGTAAGGTTACCGAAGCACTTATCAAAGCTTATCCACAATGGCGATTTGTGCCATTGAAAGGATTAAATCGTGATGAGCTTTCTGAGGCGCTTTATTCCTCTAAAGTGTATATCGATTTTGGGCATCATCCCGGACGGGATCGGATGCCACGGGAAGCGGCCATGCATGGCTGCTGCCTGATTACCGGAATCTTGGGCTCCGCAGGCAACGTAGTGGATTTGCCGATTCCGCGCAAATACAAGTTCGATAGCTCCGACCCTAATTTCATCGCTGATTTCGGTAAATTGGCGGGCGATATTTTCAGTCATTTTGAGCAGCACTTCAGCGCGCTACTGGAGTATCGTAATTATCTAAAAAGCGAACCCAAGATTTTTCGGCAGCAAATTCGTGATTATTTTCTCAGTGAGGATTGATCTTGAAACAGAAAGTTTACGATTGCTTCTGCTATTTCAATGAAGATATGTTACTTAAGTTGCGCCTTGATACCCTGTGGGAACAAGTAGATTATTTCGTTATTGTCGAATCGGTCAAGACTATTTCAGGAAAACCCAAGCCACTCAACTTTCGTATTGAAAATTTCCAGCTTTATCGGGAAAAAATCCGCTACCTCGTTCTTTCCGAATATCCTTTTCCTACCGATGATGCCTGGCGCAACGAGCGCTATCAGCGAGATTATGTCGCTCATGGTTTGTTCGACGCAGCTGACGACGATTGGATTCTGGTATCAGACGTGGATGAAATTCCCAGGCCCGAAACCATCATGCAATTTAACCCTCGCAGATTTGTGCGCGGTGATTTTATGCAGTATGCCTATTCCTATTATCTTAACAACCAGTGTTTCATCGACGGTGAATCGGTGGTTTGGTTCGGTTCCAAGATTGTCACCTACAAGGTTTTTCGGGATTTTTTCGGTGGAGCCGAGCAGGTACGAAATTTTAAATCCACAGGTCTGTTGCGTGCCATCAAAAGAGCCTGGTTTCGGAATCGGCAGGTACAGCGGATAGTGAATGGCGGTTGGCATTTCACTTGGATAGCGGATATTCCTCAAATTATTCGAAAACTGGAAAGTTTCGCCCATCAAGAATACAACACCACGGAATACAAGGATCCGGCCACTATCCGGAGTAAAATAGAAGCCGGTAAGGATTTTCTCAATCCCCGTTGCAGTTGCCGGGTTCAATTTGTCGATCATCATTTTCCTAAGCAATTGATCGAAAACCAGGAATCATACAGGGAATTTCTATTGACGGCCGAGACCCGGAAAAAATAAGCACAAGTCATGCTATCGGGGCGGCTATATTTCAAACGGTCAATTTTTCAGTTTTTTTTATTAAAATAACTGGACATTCATGGTCATTTGCTACGAATCTCATTTTAGAATCGGTTTGCAGGTATTGATGCTTTTTCTAAAAGTATCAATACGTGATATGTACGATGTGTCACTTTTGTCGGAATTTGGAGTTCTTGGTAATAAAATATCTTAAAAACTGTTTTCGATGTAACAAAAAGCTTTGCTTTGTATAGGCTTGCTTTATAATTTTAATCATAGATGATGTATATGTACTTTTTATCTTAATATGCAGCGCCATTATGGAGTCATAAATAATTATTTCCTTGGAAGTCATTATCTTTGCATCCATGCAATCCAAATCAAATAAAAAAATCAACATGAATCCCATAGATTACGCCATCACCTTTGCTTGTTACAATCAAGTTGAATATACCCGTCAATGTATTAATAGCATGATTAAGCACGGAGTTGATCTTAGTCGGTTGGTGGTGGTGGATAATGGATCTACTGATGATACGCGCTGTTATCTTGAAACATTGCCGCTAGGTGGACGTATTTTTAATAAAGTTAATTTAGGTTGTGGCGTGGCTTGGAATCAAGGTGCTTTAGCCCTACAGTCCGAATGGACTATTATCATGAATAACGATGTGTTGGTATCTCATGGCTGGATTGAAAATTTGATTAACGCCGCCGTGCAAAATGGTCTAAAACTTATATCACCCGCTCTTATTGAAGGGGCTCTTGATTATGATTTTGATGCATTTTCCACTGAATCTTCAGCTAAAATGAAAAGTGCGCTTCGGGTTGGCCATCGCCATGCAGTTTGTCTTGCTGTGCATAAATCAGTATGGCTGGAGATTGGTTATTTCCAACCAATTCCCAAGTTATTGGGATATGAAGACTCGATGTTCTTTCATGAGGTAGATAAAGCGGGTATTCCTTCAGGTATGACGGGTGCAGTTTGGTTGCACCATTACGGATCCATTACTCAATCGGCAATGAAGCAGGAGCGAGGTTTGTCTGAGAGGGATGGCTTGGGGTATCGCTATAATTACCGTTTATTACAACAAAGCTGGTTAGATCGAAAGCTCAAAAAAGCAAAAAAAATTCGACAACAAAAGTTATGGTGTGAACAAGAGTTGGTTCAATTCGGTATGTCTATGCACGGAATAAGAGAAAAGGGTGGTTTTTCTTGGGAGTAGTAACTCGATTAATGGCACCAATGCTTCATGAACCTTTTATTAATATTCAAGAAGTGTTATGCAAGGTAGATAATTTTTCAATTTTAAATGCCATCATATTACATGATCGAAGAGTAAAATTACCTTTAAGTAAGGCAATAAATAAAGCGTTATGGAATTTTTTTAGCACTTTCATCCTTAAGTTATCTATCTTGGATATATCTCAAGGGCTCATGTTGGTGCTGTCAAATGTACAAGGAATTTGTTACAAGTATGCCAAGCTATTGGTGTTGCAAAAAAATAAAGATAACCCTGTTGAGTTAATTTCCATTATTGTTTCGACCTACAATCGTCCTGATGCCCTAGAAGCCTGTATAAAAAGTCTTTTGCAACAAACGGAGCAAAACTTTGAAATAATCATTGCCGATGATGGCTCAACTATAGAGACGCAACAGCTAATAAACAATTATAGAGCATTGAGTTCTGTGCCAATAGTTCATGTTTACCAGCCTGATTACGGGTTTCAGTTAAGTAGAATCCGCAATAAAGCGGTTGCAAGCAGCAAAGGAAATTACCTTATTTTTCTCGACGGTGACTGTATGGTTCGTCCCAACTTCGTTGCTAAACACCGGCAGCTTGCTACACCTAACTATTTCGTTGCCGGTAACCGCGTATTGCTGACTCAGGCTTTTACAGAAGAGGTTCTCATAAAAAAACAGTCATTATATTTAAAGAAATTGCTTTTTTTTATAGGTTTGCGATTAGGTAAAAAGATTAATCGCCTTAGTCCAGTTTTATCATTGCCACTGGGGCTTTTTAGATATTTGCAGCCTCATAATTGGCGTAAAGCAGTTGGCTGCAATACGGCTATCTGGAAAAATGATTTTATTTTGGCCAATGGTTATGATGAGCTGTTTGAAGGTTGGGGTTTTGAAGATTCTGATTTGGTTATTCGTTTGATACATGCAGGCGTTAAACGTAAAGAAGGCCGATTTGCTGTGCCGGTGTTACATTTATGGCATTCTCAAAATGATAAGAGTAAGCAGGATTCAAATTATCAACGATTGTTAGATCGCTTGGAGCAACAGGATTTTATTCTCGCCAAGAAAGGCGTTTCCCAGTATCTTCAATAATGCAATAAAATTGCGTAAGCTAAAAATAGCTTAATCTGTTAATAACTTCTTAAAAAACATGAAAAAAAAATCCAAATCAAGCGCTCAAATATATAAGCGACTATTGACCTATGTAAAGCCATATCGCGGTCTCTTTTCAATCAGTGTTTTTGGCTTTTTGATGTATTCAGGCACTCAAACCTTATTTGCGGCATTGATTAAACATATAATCGATACGCTCCAAACTGAGTCACGGGAGGGTATGAATTATTTGCCGTTATTGTTTAGTGGCTTAATTGTAGTACATGGTATTGGCGCGTATATAGGTAACTATTTTCTGGCCAAAGTATCTAGCAATGTTGTACATGTCTTGCGATGTGAGATATTTGATCAATATACGCGATTGCCCACTGCTTATTTTGACGCGAATAACAGTGGTTACATGATTTCACGGATAACCAATAATGTGGGGCAGGTTACCCAGGCGACTACGGATGCTGTGCGTACTTTTGTACGAGAAGGCTTTACGGCCATAGGTTTGTTAATTTATTTGTTTTATTCAAACTGGATGTTGTCACTGGTTTTTATTGCCATTGCGCCAATTATTGTCGTGTTGGTCAGTTATGTCAGTAAGCGGCTTAGAACCATTAGTAAAAGAATACAAGAATCAATTGGTGATATGACGCATATAACCTCGGAGTTGGTGGGCGGTCATCGGGTCGTACGTAGTTACGGCGGTGAAGAGTACGAGCGTCGGCGCTTTTTGGAAAGCAGTTTATATAACCGCAGCCAATCGTTAAAGTTGTCAACGACTATGGCATTACATAATCCGATTATGCAGTTTATCATCGCGATAGCCTTGTCATTTTTAATGTATATGGCCTTGTTTTTTATGAAGCAAGCCAGTGTTGGCGAGTTTGTAGGCTACTTGACGGCGGCATTTTTATTACCGGGACCTATCAGAAGTTTAAGTGATGCAAATGGGGGTATTCAAAAAGGCATTGCGGCGGCTGAATCCTTATTTGAGATTTTGGATGAGCCGGGCGAAGTGGATGAAGGGACGTATCAGGCAGAACGATGCAAGGGAGCGCTGGAATTTAAAAATCTGACCTTTCAGTATGCGGGCTCAAATGAACCGGCGCTTATTGATATTAATTTTAAGGTTGAACCGGGACAAACCATTGCCTTGGTAGGGCCTTCCGGTGGCGGTAAAAGCACACTCGCCAACCTGGTTTCGCGTTTTTATCCCCATGAAACCGGTGAGATTTTATTGGATGGCGTGGAAATAAATACCTATCAATTGGCAAATCTAAGAAAGCAGTTGGCATTGGTTAATCAACAAGTGACATTGTTCAATGATACGATAGCCAACAATATAGCTTATGGATCACTTGCGACAGCAACGAGAAATGAAATAACGGCGGCGGCAACAGATGCTTATGCAATGGAGTTTATCAGTAAGTTTGAGCAAGGACTTGATACTGAAATAGGTGAGAATGGCGTTAAATTATCGGGCGGGCAAAGGCAGCGATTAGCTTTGGCTCGGGCGTTATTGAAAGATGCACCTATACTGATTTTGGATGAAGCGACTTCAGCACTGGATACTGAATCAGAGCGGTATATTCAGGCAGCATTGCAAAAAGTGATGCATAATCGAACAACGTTGGTTATAGCGCATCGGTTATCGACTATTGAAAATGCGGATGTGATTTTAGTGATTGATCATGGCCGCATTGTTGAAAAAGGTACTCATAGAGAGTTAATTGAAAAGAATGGGGCATACTCTCGTTTGCATCAAATACAATTTAAGGAGTATTCTGAAAAAAATGATTAATACGGTGAAAGTCTTTATTACAGAGAGGATGTTATTTTGAAGGCATTTATAACAGAGCTTGAAGAGCATCAAGCTATGATAGCCAAATTAGCTAATTGCACGCGAGTGATTGAGGCGTCGGCAGAGTTGCTAATCAATACGTTAAGGCAAGGTGGAAAAATATTGTTATGTGGTAATGGGGGTAGCGCTGCTGACTGTCAACATATTGCAGCAGAATTTGTAGTGCGTTATGAAAAGAAACGTCAGGCAATGGCTGCTATTGCCTTGACGACGGACAGCTCTATTTTGACAGCACACGCCAACGACTTTGATTTTGAAACGGTATTTTCGCGTCAGGTTGAGGCGCTTGGTAATGACAAGGATTGTTTGATTGCTATTTCTACATCAGGAACCAGCAAAAATATTTTAAAAGCGGTGGATGCGGCAAGGTCAAAAGGCATTGCTGTTATTGGTTTAACCGGAGGGGAGGGTGGCGAGTTGAGTAAGCAGGCTACGGTTTCAGTTATTGTGCCTTCAGCGGTGACGGCAAGAATTCAAGAGGCTCATATTTTAATTGGTCATTGGTGGTGTGGTGCAATTGAGGAGACTTTAAGTGTTAGTCACAACGCCTGAGTTTAAATCGGCTCGTATTATTGTAATGGGTGATGTTATGCTGGATCGTTATTGGTCCGGTCAGGCTTCACGTATTTCTCCGGAAGCACCTGTGCCCGTTGTCAAGGTTAAGACGATTGAAGACCGCATAGGCGGTGCCGGCAATGTCGCGCTTAATATTGCCAGATTAGGTGGCAAAGTCACTTTGCTGGGTGTGGTGGGCGATGATGCCGAGAGTGAAATTTTAAGGAAATTATTGGAAGCCGAAGGCGTTGATTGTGATTTTGTTGTTGAAAAGTCGTTGCGCAGCATCTGTAAGCTACGTGTCATGGCGCAGCATCAGCAATTGATTCGTCTGGATTTTGAAGACACGCCGATAAAATTTGATCAAGATGCTTTAAAGGAGTCTTTAATCCGGCATTTCTCCGGAAATGATGTGGTGGTTTTTTCGGATTATGGCAAGGGAACTCTGGCGGATGTATCCGCGTATATTATTGCCGCCAAGCAAGCCGGTATTAAGGTGTTGGTGGATCCCAAAGGTGTTGATTATCAGCGCTATGCCCAGGCCGATCTGATAACGCCAAACCTGGCTGAATTACAGGCCGTGGTTGGTGCTTGTGAAAATGATCAACAATTAATCGAAAAAGGACGGGCGTTATTGGCTCGGTATCAAATTCCAACGTTGTTATTGACTCGCGGTGAGGCGGGTATGACACTGATAGAAAATGATCAGGTGCATTCGTTACCGGCGCAAGCCAAAGATGTCTTTGATGTAACGGGAGCCGGAGATACAGTGATAGCCGTAATGGCTTTAGGTGTCTCGCTTGACATGCCCTTGGTTGAGTCTATGTATCTGGCTAATTTGGCCGGCGGGATTGTTGTCGGCAAGTTGGGAACCTCAACGGTATCAATGCAGGAATTGACGCGAGCCATGCACGGGGATAGAGATTCTTTATATGGTATTGTGTCTGAGGAAGAATTGGTTAAGCTTTTTGCTCGCGCCAAAGCGCATGATGAAAAGATTATTATGACCAACGGTTGTTTTGATTTATTACATGCAGGGCATGTGACTTACCTGGAGCAGGCAAAAGGGTTGGGTGACAGGCTCTGTGTGGCGGTTAATTCCGATGCGTCAGTTAAACAGCTCAAGGGCGAGTCGCGACCCATCAATGGATTACAAGAGCGTATGACGGTTATCGCTGCATTAGCGTGTGTCGATTGGGTGGTGGCATTTACAGAAGAAACACCTGAACGATTGTATTGTGCGTTATTGCCGGATGTTATCGTTAAAGGCGGCGATTATAGTCCAGAGCAAGTGGCGGGCGGCGATTGTGTTATTAAAGCCGGTGGCGAAGTAAAGATATTACAGTTTGTCGATGGTCAATCTACAACAGCAATGATTAACAAGGCGAGGATGACGGAATGATTATTGTCACTGGGGGAGCCGGTTTTATAGGCAGTAATTTAATTCGCGCATTAAATCAGCGAGGCGAAAGCAATATATTATTAGTCGATCATTTAGTCAATGGTCGAAAAATGCTCAATATTGCCGATCTTGATATTGCTGATTACATGGATAAAGCAGAGTTTAGCGAGCAAATTGAATCGCCGACATTTTTAAACGGGGTGCGGGCAATTTTTCATCAGGGCGCTTGTTCGGCAACGACGGAGTGGGATGGTCAGTATGTGATGAAAAATAACTATGATTATTCAAAACGGTTATTGCATCGCTGTATCGAAAAAAATATAGCCTTTATCTATGCTTCTTCAGCGTCAGTTTATGGAAATGGAGAGCATGGCTTTAGAGTTGATCGCAGTTGTGAGCATCCGATTAACATGTATGCCTATTCAAAGTTTCAATTCGATCAATATGTTCGGCGGGTATTGCCTGAAACGACAAGTCCGATTGTAGGCTTTCGTTATTTTAATGTCTACGGCCCAAGTGAGCAGCATAAAGGTTCTATGAGCAGTACGGCATTTCATTTTAATCAGCAAGTGATTGAGCAAAAAAAGGCAAAATTATTTGAAGGTTGTGATGGGACGGCAAACGGTGAACAAAGGCGTGATTTTGTTTATGTGGGTGATGTGGTTGATGTTAATTTATGGTTTTTGGATCACCCAGAGCAGCGCGGTATTTATAATGTAGGAACAGGCAGGGCGGAAACCTTTAATAATGTCGCTAAAGCCGTCATCGATTGGCACAATGAAGGGTGTATTGAATATATCCCGTTTCCGGAGCATCTAAAGGGAGCCTATCAAAGTTACACGCAGGCCGATATTTCCGGTTTAATACAGGCGGGTTATATAAAAGACTTTTTAACAGTTAAACAAGGCGTTACAAAATATTTGGACTGGTTAAATTTGGGCGTAAGGTAAATAGATTTTAAATGCCCTTGACTGAATCGCTAACGCCTGTATAATACGCAGTTCTTCCGGGGCAGCCGCTTTGGAAGGCTTAGTAAGTTAAACAAAAAAGTTAACACGGACTGTTGACAAGCTGGCCGGGCAGGTTATAATGGTCGGCTTCCTCGGGG
>JBAXXH010000117.1:0-11060 GCA_037127995.1 Methylococcaceae bacterium
GAAAAAGAGGGGTTAGGGGAGATTTTTTAAATAAATCCCCCTCAGTCCCCCTTTTCAAAGGGGGAGGTGAATACTTACGGATAATCGGCTACCTACTTAGGCAGCACGCAGAAAATATCCCCCCAGAATACGTCTGGTTCCCACGCTCCGGCGTGGGAATTCATCCGGCAACGCTCCAGCGTTGCGTGACGCGGGAGCGTCACTGGCGGCAAACCGCTTCGCACTGCCTTCTCCTTTTTTCAATAGGGGAAATAATTACGATTCACCTCTTAGGTTCTCCAACTAATTTTTCTCGAAGAAAGGTTTGGGGAGCCATGCCGATAAACCCTATTGCACGGTTTCAAATGTTATTCGTTATTAAGGTCATGCTACGAATCCATAAGTTGAGTTAGAACTGAAATTATCAGCGGATTTATTTGTTCCGGCTTTAGGCAATCCACTCTTAGATAGCCGCTAGTCAAATACGTTTGCTTTTATTTGGGCGAGTGGGCCAGCATTGACCCCATAACCTGTTGTAATTATTTCATAAAAACTCTTTAAATTAAGTCTAATAATGAAACTGCGCCAACTTTTTTTATAAAAACGTAGTGGCTTTGAACCTTTGTTTGATAACAAGGAATAGATATACATAGAAGAACAAAATATATCTTCTTAGAAAGTTGGCCTATTAGTATGGCGAAATTTTAACCTGACTTAAAAGGAAAGCCGTTATGAAAACAACATCAACTAGAAGACCGGGAGGCTGGCAGTTGCCGGCAGTCTTGGCTCTCGTACTCAGTCCGCCTCTGGTTATGGGGGCGCAACCGCAAACCACGCCGGCGCAGTTCGACATGACCGGGAATATCGAAAGGTTTACGTTAGACACCTGTGCCGCACCGCCCTCGGCATTGACGGCACCTGGTTCTTACTCTTCTTTGGCGGGAGCCAATGCTTTAGCCTGTACCGCAACCATCGTAATTAACGGGCAATCCATCAAGATACCCGCAAATACCGTAATGACTTTACCGGCGTCTTTTCTGACCCCTTACGAGCTGTTCGCCTATAATCCGCTTTGTGTAGCGCCTGCTACTTGTAATGAAACCGGCTTGGCTGTCCAGGACACCCAACGTCTGCCTTCCAACGCTAACCCTGCAACCTACGAAGCCAGCATCCAGGGCAACATAGTCTATGATGCGGCAGGCACCCCCACTTACGCGGCAGGCCTGGTCAAAATATCCCAAGAAGACTTGAATTCGGGTGATGGCTATATCAACTTTATCGACTATGCCACGGGTGATATATACGTTGGCGGCGACATTGTTGCCGCGCTCCCAGCGAACGGTGCCCGCTTAAAAATAGTCGATCCGGTTGGACGCTTCGGCCGCAGTACACCTCCAGGCAGCCCTGCGGACACCATGGATATCCGCTTTGCGGTCGATGACGGCAACCCGACTATCGCTGCGGAAACCGGTTATCCTTTGTGTATTCCTCGCACTAATCCGACAGGCCCGACTCCCGACACACTCTGTCCGGAAACTAACCGGCCTGTCGGTGGACTGCCAGTCAATGGCGTACTGATGCACGCAGGCACTTTTTATATGCCGCCAGCTGTGGGCCTGCCGGATCCTAATACAATTGCCAAACCGGTAAGCTTCCCAGCCCTGAACATCTTGGGCGATCCAGCCAAACAAGCGCCGCTTGAGGTGGGGGATTTTATCCATTACAAAGGCACCCAGGCCGTGGATGCCGGCGGCAAGTATATCGCCGCCCATACGATCTCGGCTAACCTGGGCATTTACACGACCCCAGGCGCAGACCCTGCTTATAGTATTCAGGAAGTTAACATTGTTGGCGTTGCCTCTGCTTTAGGGTTTGCGGGGCCGCAGGAAGGCCGGGAGCTGTTCAAGATCGTCGGTTTTACCACCGACGTGGCGCGGATGGTTGACACCGGCAAGGTCATCACTGATCCTTGCGATGGCACCGAGGCTTTTGTCAATATCACCTCTCAGTGGCCTAACGGTTCCGCCCTGGATCCAACAGGCAATGCGCTTGCCAACGTCCCGCTGGGCCGGTTCCGCAGTCAATTCCTGAAAGGCATTAACCTGGGCGTATCGATGATTCCGGCCACCAAGGAAATCAGAACCCAGATTCGAGGCTCGAACCCTGGTCTACTCCTTACGGCCGCTAATGGCCTCACCTATGGCCAATACCAGGCACCGGTGGGTGAATATATTTTTCCTGAAAACCTGGGCTTTGGCACCCTCCCCATCGTGCCCAACAATTTTGAGAATCTGCAATTTCTGTCTTTGGGACACGGTCCTTGGGAACTGTATGACCCGTACAGCATCAGTTTATCGCCAGCAGTCGCCGGTTTATGGTCTCCCGGCGGCACCCCCAACCCCGCTCCGACTCAAGGCCAGTTAGCGCCTTGGCCCGGAGCGCCTGTGCCCGCCACTGTCAGCTGTGCAGGCGGAGGGGCTGCGCCGCCGGTAATACAAGTCGCCAATGTGACTGCGGGAATAAATTCTCCGGTAAGCTTAAATGCAACCACTACATTTAGTCCAGGCGGGACTGCCATCGGAACCTTTAGCTTTGATCAGCAATCTGGCACCAATGTCATGCCGGTAGCCGGAGTGGCGTTAGCTTCACCCACTTTAACCTTCACTGCCCCCAATACGGCGCAGATTCTTACCTTCAATTTAACGGTATGCGATGTTCTGGCTAATTGTTCCGTCAAATTAGTCACGGTGTCCGTAACCGCAGCCACCGATAGCCTTACCATACCGGTAGCGCCAACCTACAAGGTAAGAGACGGCTCTTGGACCTTGACTATAAACGGCACGAATAATACCGCGAAATTGACGGCACATGTCTTTAACCAGGCAAACGTCGAGGTGTTGACGTTGGCAACGCCGCCATTGGTGCAAACGCCAGGGCAAGCAGTCTGGACTTTCAACACAAGGTCAAATGTAATAACACCCGCCCCCGCAAGCCTGTCCATGCGAGTCACATCTGACAAGGGTGGATCGGTTGGGCCTGTCGGGGTAGTTTTGAAATGATAACCCGGCTTGTTTAAGCAGTAGGATAGATGTGTAAACAGAAGTAAAAAAGCCTCGGGAATCCTTGTCTTAAGGTCAATTCCCGGGGCTATTTTTTTACTCCCAGTGTTCTGCAGGTGCAGCAAGCGCACTTAAATTTTATATCCACAATTAAAGGATAACCGTCATGACAATACAAACAATTAAAACACGACAGCCCTCGAGTTCTTTACCTGATAAGTCGATTATCAACGGTACGAAGGGTTACATGAAACTTCTTAAACCTAAAGCCAGCGCTTTGTCTTTGAGATCGACCATTGTTTCAGTGTTGCTATCGTCCATCTCGATACCGGGCTTTTCCGCCGGGTACGCTATAACCCAAATACCGGTTCCCAAGGTCACAATACCTGCCGGGGCAACGGCGCGTCCGGTCTGTCTCGGTATTAATGAGATTGGACAAGTGGCTTGTAACCTGGAAATCGTTGAAACGCTAACGCGGACGCCGATTGACCGTTTAGCCCCTAGCCCCAAGATATTCGCCAGTTATGCTTACGCGTGGGACAGTATCACGAAGGTGCTGACCCTGTTTAGCCCGGTTGCCCCAACCACATTCGACCGGGCAAAAGTTATCACTGACACGGGTTTCGTGGGAGGGTCAACCGCTATTGTTAACAAACCATCACAAGGCGTCATTTGGACGATTGGACTCAAAAGCTCCAGTAAGTTTGGGCCGGGAGAGATTACGGATATCAATAACCCCGGCGATTATGTGCTGAATAAGCAGTTATTCGTTAATAATCAAGCCGTCAGCTTTGCGGGAAAAAATATCCAGGTTAATGCCATTAATAATCTGCCTGTTACCAGTCCGGTCCAGGCAGCGGGTATACAGTCCCTGGTTACGCCAGTAAAAATATCCGGAATCGGCCTGCTATATCCCGCTGCGCCCGCAAATCCTTCGTACGCATTGACTAGCGGCCTGAGTGACTATTCTGTTAGCGACTTGAGCGCTAATGGCAACCGTCTTGTGATCAGTGGCACGCCCAACACAATAAGCGCTGCCACTGCATTGAGCTGTAAAGCGCCCGCTGACTGCCGGCTTTATTTTTCGACAGTTGGCACTTCCGCGCGAGGCAACCCCTATATACGCCTTAACTCAGTCGACAACACGGGCAATGCAGTAGGCACCGACGGGGGATTTGCACTGCTTATCAAGCCACCGACTGCGGCTGCCCCAAACGGCACACGGGTGGATCTTAACAGTCTGCTTCCGGCTGGAAGTTTTAGTAACCTTGGCTGGTTCCTAAACGAAGCCACCGGCATTAATAACGGCGGACAAGTAGTAGGTGTGGGGCTAAAAGGCGGCAAGAATGTTGCGTTTCTGTTAACGCCACAGCCATGAAATAACTGGTCTGGGTATTCACGTTGTTTATTCCTGCCTACAGTGTGCTTCCCTGAAGTGTGACGGGGTTTGCAACCCGGTCACTCACGTTTTGAAAGCTATTGAAGTCTGCAAACGTTTCGGTCGGGGTTGCAAACCCCGACCGGCATCAAAGTTGTTCCAGCATTACCTCGCCCAGACAAACCTGCTCTGGTGATACATCTTCATAATCTTCTGACTCCATGTCTCGGCTACCCGCTTAAGGCGGGACAAACATGCGCAGGCAGGAATAAGACCACCCAAGCGTAGCGCGTGGTGGCGTTTCCGGCACAATCTGATAGCCCCTGCGAAATGCCGGAAACGGCAGCTCTCGCTGCCGCTCGAACCCGCTTATTCCGGCTACAGGTTATAGGCGTGTTTTGCCCCGTCTTGAATTGGTAGCCCATGTCTCATTAGCAGCAACAATAATCCTTGAAGCCGGTGCCTTGGCGCATTCGGCTATTGCGGCTAAATCAACGCCAATTATATTTTAAAAATGTTTTAGCGGCTTTGAACCTTTGTTAACTATACGGGAATTAAGTTTATAGAAGGACGCTATATTTTAACGAGGCCACCGACTTGGATAAGTCATAGGAGCCAGGATAAAAGGCAATAGAAAGTTTGTATTTCTGTTAACGCCACTGAAATAAATAACTGAATAAAGCTGTATTTAGTTTGTAATATCGGAGAAATAGACCTGTTGCCAAACCCGTGGAAAGATTGGCAACTACTATTATCAGTTCGAGCTTAAAACCTGGTCGTTTTATGCCTTGGGATGAAATTAATCAATGACTTAAAAAGAGGAATGTATCATGAACAAGAATATTCATTTCAGGGTCACGGACGATTCTGGAAAATTATTTAAGGATGTAGCCGATAAATATTGCAGCCAATCGGATGCAATTAACCGCAGTGCGTTTGCCATGACCTTAAACAAACCCGCTTCAAGTTTGGCGGTAGCCATAGCTGTATTGTCCGGCTGTTTGGCTGCGGCGACCCCGGCTCAGGCGGTGGTTAATATCCCGACAGCCACTGTGGATCCGGCAACCGGACTCTTCACGCCCGTGCCCAGTCCGCTGTGTATTAATGGATCGTGTGCGACCGAATTTAGTGCCAAGCTGTTGTTGTTTGATGAATTTGGGACTAAAGATATGCCTGCGGCTCCATCAACGGCCTCAATGCCACCAGTCCCGGATTGCCAAAGTATGCCAAACGGTGCAGACCTGGACAATTTTCTTAAGGAAGACCTTAATTCTTTACCCTCCCGGTTAACCGATGTGTCAAAACCTAATCCTTGGGAAGATAAAATTAAGACGTGCGTGCCCGGTGTAACCTCTACCGTCGCTGATGGACGCCCCGGCGGGGAAGACTTTGCCCATCAACGTTGGAGTGACTTTCCCGCACAAAAATACTTTCAAACTGCCCAGACCGGCGCACGCAACAATGGCGGTCTGCGGGACAAATACCAGATGCATGGCTACAAGACCGGGGAGTTTGCTCCTGGCGGACTTTACTATCTGGATGCTGATGGCGATGGCAAGCCCGGAACAGCAGGTTTACAACCAAAGATTCATCCCAATTTACCCACGCAAGACCCCCACTCCGTGTGGACGTTTGACGGCACCCTGCCGCCCAAACTGCTGATGGCAAAGTATGGGGAAGCACTTATATTCAGGCATTACAACGCGCTGCCTATTGATGTGGCGGCTAACAACGGCTTTGGCAGGAATACAATCAGTACCCACGAGCATAACGGCCATAATGGGGCCGAAAGCGATGGCTTTATGCATGCCTACTCGTATCCCGGTCAATTTTATGAGTACCATTGGCCGATGGTGCTGGCCGGACATGACAGTATTAATGCCGGCGCTTTGGATCCCAAAACCGGTGCGCCTGATGGCAGCGGCGGTATCACGCAAGTGCCCGGCGACTGGCATGAAACCATGAGTACCCATTGGTTCCATGACCACATGATGGATTACACCGCGCAGAATGTCTACAAAGGCAATGCGGCGATGATGAACTACTACAGTGCCATTGATCGAGGACGGGAGCCGGTAAACTTGAATGAAGCATCGACTGGACAAAAAAGTGCTGACGATTCAGTTAAGCCAGGCTATGCCTGCCATTACGCAAATCCAGCCAATGCGAATTTGTGCTTGCCCAGTGGCACAGGACTGGATTGGGGTAACCGTGATTATGACATTAACTTAGTGGTTGCCGACAAGGCCTGGGATCCAACCGGTCAGCTTAAATTCAACATCTTTAACCTCGATGGTTTCCTGGGCGACCGCGCAACCGTCAACTGGGAATACAGGCCTTTTCTCGATGTCCGCCCCCGCCGTTACCGTTTCCGCATTCTGAATGGCAGTGTTTCGCGTAACTGGAAGATAGCTATCGTGCAAAAAAACGTGAGCAATACAGGAGTTATCAGCTATACCAAAACACCCTATTACATGATCGCTAACGACGGCAATTTGATGCAACATGCCATACCGTTCCCCAATCCCAATAACGTGTCTACCGGTGATGCCTTACCCGAACAAGGCATTGCCGAACGCTACGATATTATTGTTGATTTTGCGGGCATGGCACCGGGCACCAAATTGTATATGGTTAATCTGGCGCAGCATGATGATGGTACCGGTCCGAGCAAATATGTTGCCTTGGCAGATACGCTGGAAAGCGGTAACATTGCCAACCCAACCCCCCCAAAATATCAAGCTTATGGCATCAGTGGGACTACAATCGGCGATCCCGTTGTTGGCAAGTTCCTTGAGTTTCGTGTAGCGGCTTCCACGGGTGCTGTTGATTACAGTATGAACCCTGCCGATTACGTGGAAGGCAAAAAACAGATGATTCCGTTGAATAAACCAACGCCTGCGGAACTGACAGCCGCCGTGCATAGAACCTTTGTGTTCGGTAAAGGCAGCAGCACGGATACGAAACCCTGGACTGTCCAAACCGATGGCGGTGCCAGCTTATCCGCAGATGAACATCGTGTTTCAGCAGCGCCAGAGCTGCCAGCGACGCCAAGCAGCCTGGGTAAAGTCGAGATATGGCATATCAAGCTCGGCGGCGGGGGTTGGACGCATCCGGTACATGTGCACTTTGAAGAAGGGCAAATTCTTTATCGTGGCGGTAAAGCGCCGCCAATCTGGGAAAAATATGCGCGTAAAGATGTCTATCGGGTAGGGAATCTAACAGAAAGTACGGCCAGTGTCGATATGGCGATTCGCTTCAGGGAGTTTGCCGGCACGTATATGGAACATTGCCACAACACCCAGCACGAAGATCATGCCATGTTGTTGCGATGGGATATTGAAAAGCCGGGCCAAACAATACGCATGCCGGTACCTATGCCTGACTGGAATGGCGTACAGTATGATCCGTCTATCAGCTTGCCGACCGTTAAAACCGGTGATTTGGCGGCAAAGAAATCCTTCAAACTACCATAAAACACCGGGAGACGAGAAAGATGAAAATAACTGGCGCTAGTGGCTATTTGAAAAGCTTGATATTCATTGGCGCTATGTTGACGCTTGGAGGTGGTTCAGTCTGGGCTGCCCCCAAGGGCTCTCCCTGGGGAGAGGGCTATTTTCCCAATGTGGAACTGGTTAATCAAGATGGCAAAACCGTACGTTTTTATGATGATCTTATTAAAGATAAAGTCGTCCTCATCAGTTTTATCTTTACCCACTGCGGCGATAGCTGTCCGGCAGAAACCGCCGGTTTACGCCAGGTGCAAAAATTATTGGGTGATCGCGTTGGGAAAGATATTTTCTTTTACTCGATCAGTATTGATCCGGAGCACGATACCCCGAAGGTGCTTAAAGAATATGCAGAAAGATTCAAGGTTGGGCCGGGCTGGAGCTTCCTGACGGGAAGCAAAGCCGATGTCACCTTGTTGCGAAAAACTTTGGGTCTATTCAGGGACGGTGTCGAAGCCGCTAAACTTAGCGAACATAACACCAGTATTTTGATAGGCAATGAAAGCACGGGACAATGGGTTAAACGTTCGCCTTTCGACGAACCCAAGGTGTTGGCCTGGCAACTGGGCCGTAACTTGAGTAGTTTCAAGTCCTATCAGAATACCGATCTGGCAAATTATGCGGGGGCAAAACAAATGCCCAAGATGAGTAAGGGCGAGGATATGTTTCGTGCCCATTGTGATTCTTGTCATAGCTTGGGTAACGAAGACGGCTTGGGGCCAGGACTGCTGGGCGTTACGCAGCGGCGTGACAAGGCATGGCTGACCCGCTGGCTGAAGGCACCGGATAAATTACTGGCCGGGAAAGATCCGATTGCGCTTGATCTCTTCAACCGATACAAAAAATTATTGATGCCTAATTTACGGCTCAGCGATGCCGATGTGGAAGCTCTGATTGTTTATATGGAGGCCAGTAGCAAGGCTATCTTACAAGATGGGGCAAGCCAATAAACCTAAAAGCCGCAGTTTATCCACGAAAGACACGAAATAAATTAGTACGTTATATTAATTTAGCTATTCACCCTTTGGGTGACGGCCTACAGCTTGGTATCTCTTTGAAAATTTTCGTGCTTTTTGTGCTTTTCGTGGATGAAATGATTTTTCCAGTCGCGGTCGGGTTAGCGACAACGTAACCCGACAAATCAAAGTGTCTGTGCCGGGTTACGGCTAGCGCCTAACCCGACAGAGATTATCATCTTTTTTTGTGATAAAAAAGTGTCAACTACTTTTGGGTTTCTATGAAGGATGCCGGTTTATGTCTTTTAAAAAACGCAATCTTATTGTTTTTCAATCACCGGAAATTGGCAACGGAATTTATAATGAATTGTCGGCGCATGATTGGGATGTGTATGTTGCCGAGGACATTCAACAAGCGACTGAGTTATTGGATAAACATATATTCAAAGTAGGGTTATGTTTGATAGACGAGAACTGCAACACCAGGCCGTGTTTGCTTGGCAAGACGTGTTTGATCGACAAGTGTACAAGCATGCAGCAACTGACTCAACTGAATCAATTATTCAGTTTACAAGCGCACATCAACTGGATAATGGGCCTGTCTGGTGAGTGTACGCCAACCGTAGCCCCTAACTCCCCTGAAAGCAAACTAATAGCCGAATATTTTTACAACTATGTAACAATTCCAATTGATATTGGACTCTTGTTAATGACTTTGGATCATGCCTACGGCGTGAATGAAATCCAGGAATTGACTAATGCCCATCCAACCAGCTTTGGAATTGTTGGGAATAGTTCATTAATGACAAATTTATTCAGGCTTCTTGGAAAAGTTGCCAAACAAGACTGCGCAGTTCTTATTGAAGGTGAAACCGGTACAGGCAAGGAACTGATTGCCAACGCCATTCATAACCATTCGAGGTGTGCGGGAAATCCGTTTGTCGCAATAAACTGTGGCGCATTTCCAAAAGATTTGCTTCAGGCGGAGTTATTCGGTTATGAAAAAGGGGCATTTCCCGGAGCGGAGAAGCGTAAAACGGGTTGCATCGAAGCGGCGCGGAACGGAACCTTATTTTTCGATGAAATAGGCGATTTACCTTTAGAACAGCAAGCCAATCTGTTGCGTTTCCTTGAAGATAATACGATTACGCGTATCGGCGGGTCAGAAAGAATACCTGTCAAGGTGCGTGTAATTGCCGCCACCCACATAGATTTGCAAGAAGCGGTACGCAATGGAAAATTCAGGAAGGACCTTTATCACGATCTGCAGGTAGTTCGAATAAAAACGCCACCGTTAAGGGACAGGCGCGATGACATAGAGCTGCTTGCCTACTATTTTTTCAATAAATTCTCTGCAAACCGGGCCTATAAGGCGAAAGGATTCCATGCGGATGCGCTGTTTTTATTAAAGAATTACGATTGGCCCGGCAATGTCCGGGAATTAATGAACTGCATTTACCATGCAGTCGTCATGTCGGAAAAACAGGTGCTTACCCCTGGAGACCTGGGTATTGAACGACGTGTTAAAGACCGCATGCTATTAACCCTTGAAGAGTCACGCGCCCTGGCCGACCGCGAATCGATCATCGCCTGGCTGCAACATACCAACAACAATATTACCCATGCTGCGGCCTCACTCGGTATTTCCCGTGTAAGTCTCTACCGGTTGATGGATAAGTACCAGATTAATGCCTAACGGCCTCTCGTCTGCACAGGACTTTCCGGTTCAGCCGATAATTTGTGTGCCGTACGTTATTCAAATAAATTGCAATAAAGCCTTATCTGAAAACTCCGCCTCCACCCTCATCAATTGCACATCAAAAAATTTGCTTAGTACGGTCAGTATGACAATCTCACGTTGAGTGCATCTTGTTGTATTCAATTGGGCATTTATACCCGGTCTATTTCGCATAGCGTTAAAATATTTCGCAAAAGCAGCGACTCTCCGCTTGTATTTGAGTACCGTGCTGACTTAGGAATTCAGGCATAGACATGCCCGGTTCGGGCTGAATGCAATTTATTGACATGACGGACTTGCGCATAATCTGACAAAGTCAAATTAAGTATATGCCGTTCATTAGTGTGAGGCTTGATCTTGGTTGAAGTGTCTTGCTGACCCGGATGAAATAGTGCTTGAACGGAATTAAATTAATTAATATAAAACAATGAGTTGTGATAT
>JBAXXH010000118.1:0-10992 GCA_037127995.1 Methylococcaceae bacterium
TATCACAACTCATTGTTTTATATTAATTAATTTAATTCCGTTCAAGCACTAATTATAACCCCTGGGGCTGATGCTATAACCGGACAGTAAGATACTGAAGAGGCATTCAAGATAGGTCGTCATTCAGCGTATTCCGACTAACACACTCTGTTGACTTCTTTCGTGGTTTATGATTAGCTTTGCTGCAATTGCTATAAGGCTGGGACAGAAGGTTATCGAGCCTTATCCAGAAAAGCATGTTTCTTCAGTGACCGAGTTATCTCCATATTCAAGGATAAAGATTACATATTGAAATGATACACGTGTATCTAATGAAAGGAAGATAATGACTATAAATATGCATCTATACATTAGCAACCATACTGGCGGCGGCCGCACCTCATCCGCCGCCCTCGCGTGGCGCTGTTCATGAACGTCGAACGGGCGTTTCCCAAGTTCCGTAACCCCACTCCGGACGTGTCCAGTGACACACCAGCCACTTTTGGCGTCATCGGATGGCGGTTGAATTCAACTACATTCTAAATACAATTAAAGGACCACTGCCATGAAACTGATCCGCTTCACCACCTCCGACTCGCTGCCCCCTTCTTTCGGCGTCGTCGTCCAAAACCAAGCTGTCCCTTTCGCCGTGTTGCAAAGCAAAGCGGGGAAGTCGTCTCCCCACTTGGCCGACAGCCGATCCTACCTTGCCAACCTTCCCGATAGTGAGTGGGCGGCAAAGGAGCTGCTCGCCTGGGGCGAACAGCACCTTGGAGAACTCGGTGATGGCGAACGTTTCCCTCTCAGCGCCGTCCGCCTGCTGGAGCCGGTGGAGGTCGCCGCCCTGTTCGACTTCGGCCTGACGCCGCAGCATCTTAAGAACTCTTGCGACACCTGCATGAAGTACGAGAAGGATAACCCGCAGACCGCACCGCTGTTGCAGGCGTTTGCCAAGGCCGTCCTGGCCCCGAAACCCAAGCCCGTCCCTGGTCGGCCCGAGCCACTGCCCTATTACAAGAGCAACATGAACGCCATCGTCGGCAACGGGGAAACCGTCCCTTGGCCGGCTTACACGTCGCGACTGGACGTCGAGCCCGAACTGGCCGTCGTGTATGGGAACGAAAAGCAGCCGGTGGCGGGCTTCTGCATCTTCAACGACGTCTCGGCCCGTGACGTTCAGGCCACGGAGTTCATAGGCGGCTTCTGCTTGACGAAGGACATGGCCAAGGGCAACCAGCTCGGACCGTACCTGGTCACACCCGACGAGGTTGGCGATCCGTACAACCTCAAGGTGACGGTTGTGGTGAATGGGCAAGTCAAGTACCAGGGATCAACATCTGAGATCAGCCACAAGGCCGAAGACGTGTTCGCCTGGTTGGAGTTCATGGCTCCCATCAAGCCAGGCTCCGTGATGGGCTTCGGCACCATCCCCGACTGTACCGGCCTTGACCACGACGACTTCATCGACCCAGATGCCGAAATCCAGATCACCATCGAGCGTCTGGGGACTCTCCGCTGCCGTTTCGCGGAACCGGCGGGCCAGTTGCTACCGAGCCGATGGCCCGTGCGTGAGCCCTTGCAGAAGTACCACGGGTAATCCCAATCCTACCTAACTATTGCCAAGAAGGTAACTGAATATGCAGCAGGAAGAAACTCGATACGACTGCGGGCTGAGCAATATGCGAGCCATTTTCGGGCCGGGGATCGAATCCGCTTTGGAGGCCTTGGCCGCAACCAGTCCCGATCTGGTGCGTTGCCTTATTGAATTCCCGTTTGGCGACATCTACGCCCGCCCCGGTCTGGATTTGAAGACAAGGGAGATGCTCACGGTCGCAGCACTCACTGTCCTCGGCTACCCGCAGGCCGAATTGAAGGAACATATCCGAGGTGCGCTGAACGTTGGCTGCACCCCGGATCAAATTTTAGAGATTATCCTGCAAATGGCCGTGTACGCTGGTTTCCCTGCCGCTCTGGAAGCCGTCAAGACAGCGGCGTCTGTGTTCGGCGAGAAACGGTAGTCAACCGAACGGCCTGACTGGGCAACTTTACCCGGTTTCATAGTCGTCGCATCGTAAAGAATAATTGGATCAGAGAGGGGCATTCGACGTGGCGCAGAGAAATTGAACGTACAGTCCGTGACAAGCTGGTGACATGAAGCATAGGCCATCACCGGCATGTTTACAGCCTTTGTTAACCATACTAAATAAGGAAATCGACCCATGAAAATGACACAAATCAGCGACAACTGCTATGCGGTCCTGAACGAGAAGAACCGGGTGTGTGATGCCAACTCCGGCCTCATCAACCGGGCAGGAGGCGTTGTAATCGACACGCAATCGGACTTGGCTCATGCGCGGCAGATGATCGAGATGTTCAGCAAGGTATGGCCAGCCATGCCACAGCGCGTCATCAATACGCACGAAGACGCCGATCACGTCTGGGGTAATCAACTCTTCGAGGGCGCGGAAATCATTGCCCACCGCTCGGTGCCCGAGCGGATGAAGCAGGTCGCTGACCCGAAGGAGAGTCAGGAACTGCTGCATGGCGTCGGTAGTTTGCTCAAGCGCATGGTACTCAAGATACTCCACCCCGGCATTGAGGTGGCAGGAGAGCAATTGCTGGAGGACTATAACTTTGACGGGATAGAACTGGCACTGCCGACGACCTTGTTCGACACGCGCTACGAGCTGGATCTTGACGGAACGGAGGTTCACTTGATCTACGTCGGCCCGTGTCATCAAGTTGGGGACACGATCATCCATGTACCCAAGGAGCGCGTGGTATTCGCCGGAGACGTGCTTTTCCGGCAGTGCACACCGATAGGCTGGACCGGATCATTCGAAAAATGGTTCCAGTGCCTCGACCTGATCAGTGAACTAGACCCTGAAGTCATCGTTCCTGGTCACGGTCCGCTCTGCGGAATTGAAGGGGTCACTGAGATGAAAGCGTACCTCCAGTACGTCCGTGACGAATCGAAGCGCTGCTTTAATGCCGGACTGACCTCGCTGGAAGCCGCCAAGCGAATCGAATTTGGCCCTTACGCTGAGTGGCGTGCGCCCGCGCGGCTGTATATGAACGTCGAACGGGCGTATCGTGAGTTCCGCAACGAACCCCCTGATGCGTCTTGGGACTCGCCAGCCACCTTCGATGCCATCTACCGAGTAGCGAAAGCGAAAGGGATCGAAGTGGAATTCTAGCTTGGACAGGGCCGAACCAGTCGCTGCAACAGACTAAGCCGATATTATGGCTTACGTGGTAATACTTCTAACTGGATGGCTCGGCTGCTGAGGTAGCCTTTTCGGCCTGACCGACTGCAATGCGCCTGCGTAATTCAGTGGTGATCGAGGTTTTGCTGATTGTCCTGGTGTTGACAGTTGGACATTACCTTTGGTTAAGTTAGACGCTGGAATCGGGCACCTGGTATGCGGCCATCGTCGATGGGCATCGCCATTCTTCTCCGCCAGGGTATTGGTACGCCTATTTCAGCATTCCGGTTTTTCAGTTCCTTTTATTACGCTGGTATTTTCGCATTTTTATCTGGGCGCGGGCTCTGTGTGGGAGGTTTCCCGGCTGGATTTGCATCTCGTGCCGACGCATCCCGACCGCGCTGCGGGACTCGGTTTTCTCGGGGAAAGCGCGGCAGCCTTTATGACCTTGCTACTGTCTCAAGGTGTTTTGCTGGCAGGCCAGCTCGCTAACCACAATTTCTATACGGGCGAGACACTGCTATATTTCAAGCCGGAGATCGTGGCCGGTGTCGTCTTTTTTTTGCTGCTCGTGCTCAGTCCGTTATGCGTTTTTGCCACCCGCCTCGCGCAAGTCAAACGGGAAGGTTTGCTTGAGTATGGCACCCTGACAAGCCTCTACGTTGAGGGCTTTGACCAAAAATGGCTGCGTGGCGGAGCGCCGACTGATGAGCAACTGGTCGGTACCGGGGATATTCAATCCTTGAACGACCTGGCGGGCAGCTTTGAAATAGTTCACAGTATGCGACCGATTCCGTTCGACAAGACCATTGTGTTGCAAACGGCTGTCGCGGGGCTGGCACCCTTGTTTCCACTGGCATTGACGATGGTTTCCCTGGAAGAAATAATAAAACGCTTGCTCGGGATTTTGTTATGATGAAACAAATGAAATTGAACACATTTTGAAGGTAAGGAAGGCCTGAATAAGCTTTCTTCTTTCGGGAGACAGTTAGGAGAGCAATTTAATAGCAACACCATACTTTTTTGATCCGTATCGTAAAGGGACTTCATCAGAGAGTCCTTATCTGAAATTTAAAGTGAGGGAAATAAAAATGAAAAAAGAGGAATCCCAAAAACACGCTGATAAAGACAGCGCCCCGATTAAGATTACTGAACCGATCACCGTCGATCGCCGGTCGCGGGCGGATCGCAAGGATGAAGGCAAGGCAATGCGCCTTGCGGTGCCGTTGGCGAGCCACGCGCAATGGCAGGCCCCGGCCAATCGCCGCGATCCTATTGATTTGCTGATTGAATCCAATATCGGTAGGGTGGCTGAACTGCTGCCGATCCGCTATGGGCGGATGATGCAATCGCCGTTCGCATTCTACCGAGGGAAGGCGGCCCTTATGGCGGCTGATCTCGCGACTTTGCCGACTACCGGCATTCGCGTGCAAGCCTGTGGCGATTGTCATTTGGTTAACTTCGGCGGCTTCGGTACGCCGGAACGGCGGCTGATTTTCGCAATCAACGACTTCGATGAGACCCTGCCTGCACCCTGGGAGTGGGATGTCAAACGCCTTGCTGCCAGCTTTGTGGTGGCCGGGCGGAATAACAGTTTCACGACAGAAGAAGCACGCGAGGCGGCACAGGCTTGCGTGCGTAGCTATCGTGAGAATATGCGAGAATTTTCCAAGATGGCGGTGCTTGATGTGTGGTACTTCAGCATCGACGGGGATGCGATGATTGAGGAGATCGAGGACGATACCGCCAGGGAGCGTGCCAGAAAGCGTGCCGCCAGAGCCCATAACCGCGATGTGCTGAGTGAGGATTTTCCTGAGCTGGTCACCTTTGAGGACGGCAAACATCGCATACGCGACAACCCACCGCTGATCTTTCACCCCCAGACCGAAGAAGCGGCGGCAATGGAAGCACCTGTACTCAAGGCGTTTAAGCGCTACCGCGCTACGCTGGCGGAGGATCGCCGGGTATTGCTGGATCGTTATGAATTCAAGGACATCGCGAGGAAAGTGGTCGGGATCGGCAGTGTCGGCACCCGTTGCGGCATTATGCTCCTGATGGGGGGCGCGGACGATCCACTATTCCTGCAGGTCAAGGAAGCGCGCGCATCGGTGCTGGAGCCATATGCCGGAGCCAGCATCTACCCGAACCATGGGCAGCGGGTGGCGATGGGGCAACGGCTGATGCAGTCGGCAACCGACATCTTTCTCGGGTGGGTAGAGGGCGAAGATGGAAACCATTATTATATCCGGCAACTACGCGACATGAAAATTAAGCCGCTGGTTGAGCTGTTCAGCCCAGGTATTATGAATCAATATGCCGAGTATTGCGGTTTGGCGCTGGCGCGCGCCCATGCCCGTTCCGGCGATGCGGCTAAAATCGCAGGCTACTTGGGCAAGAAAGAAGATTTCGATGAAGCGATTGCGGATTTTTCTGAAAGCTACGCCGACCAAAACGAGAAGGATTATAAAGCCTTGGTGCAAGCGGTGCAGAAAGGACGCTTGGAAGTTTATATTGAGCGTTGAGGTGGGGTGATTAATGACGCTCCATGTAGGAACAGCAACGGCTATCGAAGTTTAGAGGACAAAAGGATGAACATAATTGACAGTCTTTCGAGACGATTCTTGAATAACCGGGGGTCGGCATGCAAATGCAGGTCGGTAGCCCGCACTTACCTGTTGGTGAGCATTGCGTTTAGCCTGTCCGGATGCGCGAGCTTTGGCCCGACGAGCCTGGATCGTGACCGCTTCGATTATATCAACGCGATTGCGAGTTCCTGGAAACAGCAAACTTTGCTTAATATTGTCAAGATTCGTTACGCCGATACGCCGGTATTTCTGGAAGTGGGGCAGATCATCAGTGGCTACCAGTTGTCGGAGACTGTGTCGTTGGGAGGATCGGTCAGTAGTTCAAGCGTCTATGGCGATATATTGAATCTGGGGACTATAGCCCAGTATACCGATCGGCCGACAATTACCTATACGCCCATGACCGGGGCCCATTTTATGCATGTGTTGATGACACCAATACCGCCACCGGCCCTATTTATGCTTGTCGAGCAAGGTTGGTCCGTGGACATGCTCTTCCAGGTAGGGGTGCAAAGCATCAATGGCATTTCCAATGGTATGGGCGGATTGCGCGGCTATGCCCCGGATCCGGATTTCGCTAGGTTGCTGGCGGCCCTCCAGCGTCTCCAGGCCTCCCGTGCAGTTGGAATACGGGTAGAGATGTCCCAGGAGTCAAAGCAGGTGGGCACGATCATGACGATTACTAAAAAGAATCTTCCTCCCAAAGTTCAAGCCGATAGGGAGTTGGTCAGGAAACTGCTGGGGTTGCGGCCCGGCCAGCAAGATTTCAAGGTTATCTATGGCGGAGTCTCTGATAAAGACGATGTCGTTTCGGTACAGACGCGTTCAGGATTACAGATCTTGAAAGAATTAGGCACCAACATTGAGGTGCCGGTTGAGCACGTTGCGGAACGACTAACTTACCCGCCGATTTCAGAAGCGGGGGGTATGGCTCAGTCGTTGCCGCCACTGATAAGGATTCATGCGGGAAAGTCGCGGCCGGCAGACGCCTTCGCGGCGGTCAAGTATTGCGATTACTGGTATTGGATAGACAACCGCGACTTCAAATCAAAAGGAGCGTTAACATTTCTGATGATCATCATGACGCTGTCTGAGAAGGAAGATAAAGTTCAACCGCCGATTGTCACGATTCAGGGGAATTGAGTGGTGCAATAATATGTGCCGAGGAAGCACTCGCTATCGGAGCGCGACCATGACAGTATTTCTCATTTTTGAGCTCTCGTGGCCCGCGTTCGGTAAATTTTACATTAATTTCGTTTTGAAAAGGTAAGCATTTTTAATGTCCAAGATATGTGCGCGCGGTTGCCGATCGCTGGTGGTCTCTAAATGACCATTTTTATGGTAGAGTCGAGATGTGGCGCGGTAGCATTAGGTTTGGCTTGTCTGCTTCCGTCCCTTTCGTTTGACGGTGCCCTAGTAGCCTTGCCATAACCCCGTTTCCACACCCCGCTCATCGAACCGTACCGGCAGATTTCCCGAGGCGTTCACTTAATCTGTTGATAACACGATAATATTGGCTTGAAACCATTATGGAATATGGGTTTCAAGGATTTTTCTCAGTAAGAAAAATTTGCTGACGCAAAATATCCACAAAGCCTTAGCACACAAGGGCTTCGGCAATTTCATCAACAGATTAAGTGAACGCCTAGCAGGAGTGTAAGTATTCAGTCCCCCCTCTTTGAAAAAGAGGGGTTAGGGGAGATTTTATTAGATAAATCCCCCTCAATCCCTCTTTTTCAAAGGGGGAGGTGAATACTTACGCAGGAGTGATAAAATTAATCTTGCCCTGATTATAATGCATTGGGGAGGTTCTGATGCCATAACTGGACAGTAATGATGTTGGAGTGACATTCAGGATCTGTCGTTATTCAGCATATTCCGACAAATATACTCTGTGAGCCATTTGCGCTGCTCTGTAAGTCTTGATATTTCTAGTCTGTAGCGCCCCGTAAAATTCGTTCACCCCAATTTTCAACGGTAGAATCAGGGTTTGAGGGGGGTAGATTTTGATGAAATTCGTTTTTTACAAATTTCCACCCCAGAATTAAAGCTAATAATTACAATATGTTAGAATGATAAAATAATTTGTGAAAAATAAATTACTTTATTAATCAAGGTGTTATTTTACAGCGCAAATGGCTCTCTGTTGACTTCATTTGTGGTTTATGATCTAATTTGCTGCAACTGGCATAAGATTGGGATAGAAAGTTATGAAGCCTGATCCAGGAAGCAAGTTCTTCAGTATCCGAATATATTCATATTCAAGGATGAAGATTGCATATTGAGTGAATACGCATCTTTGCATTAGCAACCATACTGGCTGCGGCGCGCGCACTTTTCGTTGGAGTGGCTGGTTGTGCCTCAGCCGCCGCGCCGTGGTTCTTTCGTCCGACCAGCCGACTACTAACTTCACTGGATGGCACCAAACGAATAAGGTTTCGCTTCTACAGTGAGTTTGGCACATCGGCCCAGCTGTATATGAACGTCGAACGGGCGTATCGTGAGTTCCGCAACGAGCACTTGGTGCGCCTTGGGATACCTTCGCCACCTTCGACGCCGCCTACAAGGTGGCGAAGGCAAAAGGGATCGAAGTCCAGTTCTGACACCGTAAAAGGAACTCAAGCCACCTTAAACCAGGATGATAACAATCATGAAATTCCCCATGATCCATGCAGACGAACGGGGCGAGACGCACTTCGGCGTCCAGGACATACCGGACCGTGAGTTTGCCGTGGGCCCACCGCCGAACCCCATGGGACAGATGAGCGATTTAGGGGCGGTCATAACCATGTATGTAATCTCGTTCTCCGCCGGTACGGAAGCGCCCGCCCACAACGCTCCTCAGCCCTATATCGTCATCGTCCTATCGGGCGAGGGCGAAGTGGTGACCAGCGACGGCGAAGCGCGGCGATTCCACCCCGGCGAGGTGCTCTTCTGCAACGACCTCACCGGCAAGGGGCATGTGACTCGGGCGCTCACTGACATGATCTTGGCGTTCGTCAATCGTGCCGAATCCTAAGACAGTTGTAGGTGGGTAGAACCCAAACACCAAGGAGAAAATACGCTATGAAGACTAACATCAAAACACTGGTTGATTCCACCACGGGCCTCAAGTTCACCGAGAGTCCCCGTTGGTACAACGGCAAGTTGTGGTTCCTCGACATTCATGACAAACGGATCAAAACCGTGGACCTCGCCGGTTCTTTCGCAACGGTACTGGAGCTGCCGTTCATCCCGAACAGCTTCGGGCTCACCCCCGAGGGAACTATCGTGGTTGGTGATGCGTTTCAGCGCCGGATTCACCGCATGGCTGGAGCTGCCCTGCAACAAGTGGCCGACATCAGCAACTTGACCCAGTTCTGCTTGAGCGATGGCATCGTGGACGCCAAAGGCCGTCTGTACGTGGGGGACATCGGCTACAACTTCCTGGATCCGGCGGCCAAGCCCGTCGAAACGTGCGTGATCGTCCTTGTCGGCCCTGATGGTCAAGCGTCCGTGGTCGCCGACAAGCTCTTCTTCCCGAACGGCATGGTTATCACCCCCGACGGACGAACGCTCATCGTCGGCGAGACGCTCGGCCATCGCCTGACCGCCTTCGACATTCAGAAAGACGGCTCCCTCAGCAACCGGCGGGTCTGGGCACAGTTACCCTCATCCGTTGGCCCCGATGGCATCTGCCTCGACGCCGAGGGGGCTGTGTGGTGCGCTAATCCCGAGGGCATGGACAGTGTGGTGCGGGTCAGCGAAGGCGGGGAGATCACAGATAGGATCAAGGTGGACACCAATGCCTATGCTGTGATGCTGGGAGGGCCGGAGCGGAGACACCTCTTCATCTGTGTGTCAGGCTCCCACGATCCGGCAGAAATCCAGCTAAATCCGAGCGCGAGCTTCCAAGTTATCGAGGTGGATGTTCCGGGTGCAGGTATACCATGACGCAGCGAGTGCTTCGACGCTATCTACCAAGTGGCCAAGGCAAAAGGGATCGAAGTCGAATACTAGCTTGGACAGCGCTGAACTAGGTCGTTTGGCCTGACTGGCTGCAATGGCAAGGCAACCTATAAGACCTAAAAACTCCCCTTAAATCCCTTCACCACATTTCGTGGTTTTACACAAAAATATGAATTTTGCTACCGAACGTTGAATTTAATTGCGGCAAATATTGTCCAATCGCAGGTGAAAAAGATTGGTATTTCATAATCAATTATGAGGAGAAGGTCTATGATTTCAGAAATTGACTTGCTGAGGGCGGATATTCCGAGGTTGGAGCAGAAATTTGGAGAGGGCGATCCATTCGTCGGAGTTTTGAAAGCACAGTTAGCTTTGTTGCAAAACGAAAGGAGGCGACAGCCACGAAGCGGGCGGTATCATCGGTGGCTTGTAAATTTTAAGAGAATTTCAAATCCGAATGAGAAATGACTGCCTAGGCAATTCGCTTTAACACGTTAACGGCGACAGAGACGCTGTCTGGGTTAGCAGAAATCGTCTGACTTTTAAAACCGTAAATACGTGTTTAAATCTGCCCGATTAAGTAATACGATCTGCTGAACCATGGCATCCCGAGTTAAATCATCCGTGCCAATACGCATCGTTCGCAGAAAATAATATAACAACGCGCCTCTTATTTCAAGCGCCAAAATACCATTGATCATCCCGTAATCAATCTCGATCACCGCTTTTTGAGTGTCGCTCAAACCCGGATGTACGCCTATTTTAACCGACACAAAAGTATTCCAGTGACCATCTTCCGAAGCATCCATCTCGGCAGGCCCCAGCATTTCCGATGAATGAATGCGTGCCAGTACAAAATCACGAAACTCATGATGCGTATAACTAAAAGCCCGCGTATGCCAGCGTAACCCATCAAATACCAAGGCGTGAGGACACAACTGATGCTCAACCGGTTCAGCACGCGACATGGACTGATAAGGCACCTTAACCACTTTATCCGACACAATCGCCTTATTGATTGTTTGTAAAATCGTGGGATCAACCTGTCTAAACGCAGGCTCAAGCACCTCAACAATCGGTAAATTGTCGGCCAGCGCCACCACCGTATTGAAAGAATCGCCTTGATGAACTTTTAAAATTTGCAGAAACTCTCCCGCACTACCGACCATAAAAGCGGCTTTAAAAGCGTCATCAAGCACATAACGTTTTAACGATTTATCAAACGAATAGCGTTTATCTGTCGCGCCACCCAAATTGGATCGAAGCGATGAACT